>JAHJRV010000033.1 GCA_018830725.1 Actinomycetota bacterium
TGCTGCACTTGCTGAACCTGAAACTACAGTTTCTACTATCTCTCTTTTAAACTCTTTGCTAAAACTTCTTCTTTTTTCACAATGAGACCTCCTATTTAATCCTTCTCTTTTTGTCTCATCAGCTATTCTAACTTAATTAATTTTAGTATACAATGTGTCTAGTGATAGGGGTTCAGTCCAATACTACCTTTTGGTTGTATATAGGTATTAGAGTATATAGATATATTTCAGCATGTATAGGTGCTAAAACCTGGAAAAGGTATGTAGAGCGCGTGAAAATCAGGGACAGCTTTGGTGGTAGTATGATCTTAACTTTTAAAGATGCATATTCTCATGCTCCATTTATAATTCTAGCAATAACAGACTCAGTATTAATAGCAATATCTTTTATGATAATTCTTTTATATAAAAAGGAGTAAAAGTCTAAGAGGTAAGAAAAATGAAAACGAAAATAAAAAAAAGACAAGATAGATTAAGGCATAAAAAAAGGAATATAAAAAGACAATCAAAGAAGGCGAGGAGGAAATGAAGCCAATTAGAGTAATTGAGAATTATTGGTCAAGATTATATTGTACTGTTTTCAATATAAGTGGATGCTGTTTTTACAACTATATTCTATTGGGTTGCTATAAGGACAGAAAAAAAACACTTTTACACGAACTACAACACTTCTATCAATTTAGGTCTATAAGATGGTTTCCTATTAAATATTTACTACAAACAATAAGGAACGGTTATTGGAATAACAAATATGAAAAACAGCATTTTAATTTGTTTTATTATCTCAATAATAATCGGTTTATATGAGCTTTATTGGTTCTTATTTAAAGGTTCTGAATTAGGATTAGTTCTAGCTGTACTGTCTTTTGTTGTTAGTTATATTTGCTTTTATTTATGGAGTAAAAAGTGAAAACTGATTTTAAAAAAGTTAATGGTTTTATTATGAACCCATACACGGTACAAAATAGCTTTATAAAGAGTTAACTAATTCTAGAATATAAAACAAGATAATAAGGAGGAAAATATGGGGACAGGTAAATTAACTAATAAGAAATTAATAAAACTACAATCCGTAGTTGGTAGACCAATCATAGTAGGTGTAATGACTACTGATTATATTGAATTCATATGTGCAAGCTGTGGTAAATATGTAGATATGACCTATCGGGGTGGAGATCCGGTTATTCCTTATTTTACTTACAGTTGTGAATGTGGTAATAAAGGTCAATTCAAGATTAATGAACATAGGGTTCATAACTTACCAATAGTTTTAAAACATAAAAAATAAAAAAAATTATATATTCGGGAGGAAATATCCCATATATCAATTTGAGACACGAAGTTAATACGCGAATAACCATTTAGATTAAACTTATATTAATTATTGCTAATATTGAAGTAATTTGTTATATAATATAATACTAATTTAATATCAAAGTTTCTTCTTATGCTAACTCTTCAATATTAAGAGTGAAACTGATAACCTTTTAAGCGGTCTAAGAGAAGAATTTTTAAGAGGTTAAAATTTTATTAAAATATGTTGTGCTAAAAATATATGAAAATTAAATCTCAAGAGATTAAAAATTTGAATATTACAGCTGTTTTTAAGGAAATTGACCATACTCTTATCACTGCTGAAAAAATGAGAGAGATTTTTGAATTGAGTGAAAAAGAGAAAAAAAATAGCCCATTTTTAGAGCCTTCACCAAATGTAAAAATTTTAGTAATACCCGGTAGACAAAAAGAAATTATTATTGAGGAGAAACGACTGAGAGTTAATGACAAAAGTGGCAAAGAGCCAAATAAATCAGAGCTAGAAAAATATTTTCAGATTGCCTTTGATAGTCTTGTAGATAAAACTAAACTCATTGCTTATGGTTTTAATTACGATATATTAGTAAAATCGGAAAAGAAAATTGATTTTAAAAAATTGTCAGGAAAATGTATATTTGAAAGTTTAGAATCGGGAAGTAATATCTTAGAAAGTGGTGTAAGAGTATTATTTGAGAAGGAAGAAAAACGTTACTTTTTACAAACCTCTCCTACAGAAGATCCTTATAAGATGCGACTCCATTTAAATACCCATTATTCTTTAAAAGAAATAAATCTCCGGAGATTAAAAGAACAACTAAATGAAAATTATTTAAAGTTAATAGGAATAATAAAAAGGATTTAGATATGTATGATCAAACTTTTCAGAGAAAAATTTCTAAAGAAGAACTGCCCTCCTCTATGAAATTTCCAGAGTTGGAAGAAAAATATTACACTCCTTCAGATTTAGATTTTAAAATATATGAGGCTTATTTTAAAGAATTCCTTTCTTTATACCGACCCTCTTATGATTCAGAAATTCAAAACCTAAAAAATATAACCAACGTATTAATAGATCAAATTAATGTCTTTTCTAAAGTTATCCAAAATTTACAAAATAGAAAAATAATTCCTATTCAAAATCTGCGCTCTACTAAATTACAGCTTATAGCCCCTTTATATGTTGTATCTGAATATGAAGACGGTGTTTTTGTTATATCTTCTGATGACATAAATCTAGATGGCTATGGTGATACTGAGTTAAACGCTATTAGAGATTTCTGTAAAGATGTAGAATATTTATATTTTGATTTAAAGCAATCTAAAAATAAGTTAGGTAAAATAATGAAGGAGAGCTGGGAATTTCTTAAAAACATAATTAAAGAATTATGATCCAAATAAAGAAAAGGGAATTTAAAAAAATTGTGAATAAACTGAAAAAGGAATTTTGTGTAAAAGAAGGACATACCGGACATTGGCAAATAATAGTTTCTTACAAAGGACATATCTTGAGTCGAACGAAGTGTTCTGAAGGAAGAGACGATATCCCACCAATTTGGGCTCAACAGATAAAAAAACGGTTGAATTTTTCTAGTGATGAAGAATTTCGTGATTTTATAAAATGTCCGATGACATGTAAAGATTATTTAAATTTGCTGAAAGCAAGAGATGTCTTATGAATATTCTCTAAAAATTAATACTTGAAAATTTTAATATATAGAAAGCCCCTTACTAAGCTTTTATAAAAACTACTATATAACCACTGCAAAAATAGAGAAGGATGATTGTTACAAATTGCGACTTTGCGGTCGCTTTATTTTTAGTTTAATGCAACTTTGTAACGTTTTTCTATTCCTTTGTAAAAGAGCAACCCTGACAATAAAAATACTCTGTTGGGTTTAATAGTCTCTTATTTTATCTATCGTTGCTGCATGGAATAACAACATATTTTAAAAAGATCTTGACAAAATAATTAAAATAATCTCGACAAAATAATTAAAATGATATATAATAATAGCACATTTGTATAATTATGCTATTATTCAATAATAATAAATATTTATTCCTCTTGAGAATGTAAGGGAA
>JAHJRV010000034.1 GCA_018830725.1 Actinomycetota bacterium
CATAAAAAGTTAGAAAAAATCTAGTTAGCTAATAACTAACCTCTGTACTTCTTTAGTCTCACTTACTATCTTTGTTATCCCCATTGCTTTAAGCAATGAGAAAATGATACTCAGAATCACAGTAGGTACCCAGGATAAAAGACGGGTAATTGTTACCAAAGGCATAAATAAGCTTAAAGATATGGCTATTGGGATGAATTTCTCATAAGATTTCATGCGTTCTGTTAAATCATTTATTAGATTCTGGAATTCCTCTCTGAATTTAGCAATTGCTAACCGACGTTGAGATGCCGGTAATTGTTCTCCAATCATACGCTTTTCCATCTGTTCCTGTAACTTCTCGATATAGAACTCAGGTATTGAGAATCCCTCTTCCTTTATATGCGCTGAATAACCAAAGTATAAACTACCACAGGCTATAAGTATAAGAACCATGCTCAACAAAGCTTGTCCTTCACTAATAGGGCGTACAGAGAATTTAATACGTTGATTCAATTCCTTATCGATACTTATAGTATAAAATATTGCAATTAGGAAATACACTATAACTAGTACGCAGTTAATTATTGACACTTTCCATCCAAGTAACATTGCTAATCCTGAGAGTGCAAATGCAATTATTCCAACCCGAATAGGTTTTACTAATGCAGCAACCAAGCCAGAACTTATCATTACAGCAAACAAAGCTCCTAAAAACCAAAACAGTAAAATTGGGAGTTCTTTGGAAGGGGAAAGTAGCAACTCATAGGATTGTCCAATTTGCTTACAGATTATTCCGAAAAAATATCCAGCACCAATCAGTAATATAATAAAGAATGATACCTTAAACCATTTACTTATATTCTTATTCTCATCTTTACTCATTTTACTTAACTCCTTTCTTATAGAATGTTTTTTATAAGAATATTTCCTATGTATATTTATAGACAAGATTATAATATATAATCTGTACTATTAGGGATAGAAATTTACAATTTAATAAAACTTCTTCCAATTAAAGGTCTATAATTAAACCTGCTCTTGAGTAAAGCTAAAGGACTTGATGTTAACCTATACTGTTAACAATTCATATAATTTTTTCTAATTGTTACTTGATTTTGATTCTTGACGACTTAACTACAGTAGAGTATATTGAAAAAGATTCAAAGAATCTATAATTAAAGGGGGTTAAAGAATGAGTGTTGAATCTTCTAAAAAAATTCATAAAAAAGAATTGAAAAGGTTTCATTATAAAGTTAAACCAATTAAAAAGGGATATAATGACCGGACTTTATATATAAATCTTTCTAATAATGAAATCCTGAGTAAGCCAGTTACTGAAGAAATGAAAAAAATATTTATTGGTGGGCGGGGTTTTGATCTGTGGTTGTTATGGAACTCTATAGATAAGGAAACAAAATGGGACGATCCAAAGAATGAGTTATGTATAGCGTGTGGACCCCTTGGTGGTAATCCACTTTATCCAGGTAGTGGTAAAAGTATAGTTGTCACGATTTCCCCATTGACCCAGTCAGTTATGGACTCTAATGTTGGTGGCTATTTTGGTTCATATCTTAAATTCGCAGGATGGGATGCATTAGAAATTCAAGGTAAGGCTGAAAAAGATGTTGTTATAGTAATAGATGGTGATGAGGGTATCATAAGTATTGAGAGTGCAGAAAATTTTCCAGATAATACATACCTTCTTGGTGAATTTCTCGGTAAACATTATGGTGAAAAAAATCTTAAAGCTATTTCAACTGTAACAGCTGGATTAGGAGCGAAAAACACTTTAATGGGTTGTCTCAACTTTTCCTTTTATGATACTGTTCGAAAAACATTTCGTTACAAACAAGCTGGTAGAGGTGGAACTGGAACTGTTTTAAGAAATAAAAATATAAAAGCAATTGTTGTTAAATTTTCAAAAGTTACTTCAGATATAAATCATCCTGCTGATTTAGATAGGGCAAAAAAGGTGGGAAGAGAATATATCAAAGAAATCAAAAAGCTTGACCCAAAACAGAATGAAATATATAGAGTAGGAACATCTTATATTGTAACTATAATGAATGATTTTGATCTTCTTCCAGTAAATAATTTTAAATTTGGAAGTCATCCGGAAGCTGAAAATCTTGGTAAAGAAGTTTATAGAAAAAAGTTTCACAAAGGTCATGATGGTTGCTGGATAGGATGTCCATTAGCATGTGCACACACAGTTAAAAATTTTACCTTAGAAACGGGTCCATATAAGGGAGAAGCTGTTTGGGTTGATGGACCTGAATACGAAACAATAGCAGGTTGTGGTTCCAACTGGGGGATATTTGATCCAGATTTTCTAATAGAGCTCAATTTTTATTGTGATACCTATGGTTTAGACACTATTTCTTTGGGAACTGCATTAGCATTTGCTATAGAGTGTTACGAAATAGGTCTTATAGATAAAAGTGTAACAGGAGGTTTGAGCCTTCATTTCGGAAATAAGAAAGCTGCCTTAGAGATAATACACCAGATGGCAAAGGGAGATGGCTTTGGCGCTATAGTCGGTCAGGGTATAAAACGTATGAAAAATATATTTAAAAAAGAATATGGATCTGATCCTGGTATTATGCAAGATATTGGAATGGAATCTAAGGGGTTAGAATTTTCAGAATATATTACAAAGGAGTCATTAGCACAGCAAGGAGGATATGGTCTTGCGTTAAAAGGTCCACAGCATGATGAAGCCTGGCTTATTTTTTTAGATATGGTTCATAATTTGATGCCAACCTTTGAGCAAAAAGCAGAGTCTCTCTTCTGGTTCCCCATGTGGAGGACATGGTTTGGACTTAATGGTCTGTGTAAAATTATTTGGAATGATGTAATACCTGAAAATAATAATGAAACTCCAGAACCGGCAAAGATTATGAAACATGTGCAATGGTATGCAGAATATTTTTCAGCTGTTACAGGAAAAGAAGTAGAGCCTAATGATTTAATAAAGATGAGTGAGAAAGTCTATAACTTTCAAAGAGTATTTAACTTAAGGCAAGGTTTTGGTAAAAGAGAACATGATGATATACCATATAGAGCTATGGGACCTGTTACTATAGAAGAATATGAATCAAGACAGGATAGGTATGACAAGCAACTTAAAGAGTTGAATATTATGGATCCTGAAGGAAAGAGTACTGAAGAGAAGATTAAAGCTCTAAGAGAATACAGGGAGAAACAGTATGAAATGCTCAAAGATGCTGTTTACAAACGTCGTGGCTGGACTCCTGAAGGAATACCAACAATTCAAAAGGTTAAAGAATTGGGAATAGACTTTCCAGAAGTTATAGAGTTGATATCTAAATACCAATAACCAAGCAAGTTAATACAAAAAATTACATTAATCAAACTGTTTTCAATAGGTGTTTAAATAGTTTCAGATAATTATATAAATGTTCAGTGATAAGAAAGTTATTCCTGACATACTCTTTTGCTTTCTCTCCCATTTTTTTTGAAATCTCAGGATTTTTTAATAGAAAAATTATCTTTTCAGCACATTCATTTATATTATTTACTAAAAATCCATTTACTCCATTAATTATCTGTATAGGTATTCCTCCAACATTTCCACCTATAACTGGCTTACTCTTCCATAATCCTTCTGTTACTGTGAGTCCAAATCCTTCTCTTATTGATTTCTGAATGATTATATCTGAGGTTACTTGAAAAGCATTTATTTCTTTATTCTCTACACCATCTAAATTAGTTAATAGAAAAATATCCGGGTCTTCTCCAGCATGAGATTTTGTCTTTTCATAATATTCTATTCCTTCTGGATCATCAGTTGCCATAGAACCCGCCATAACCAATTGCACATTTGGAAATTTCTTTTTAACAATTTTATAAGTATCAATAACACCTAAAGGATCTTTCCAAGGATCAAATCTTGATACCTGAAGTATTATCGGACGAGATGTATCTATCCCATAATTTTTAGCTATTTCTTTACTTTCATTAAATTCTAAGGGGTCATTTTTTTCTGCTAATGGGTCAATTGATGGGGTGATTATATTTATTTTTTCTTTACTTAAACCTTCCTTAGCATAATCTTTAAGAGTGAATATATAAGAATCATAGATCTCAATATAAGGTTTAATAAAGTTCCAGAAATTCATGTTTTTATTTGTTAAATCAATATGGCATCTCCATATCCATATTCCTGGATAAGGTACTAAAAAGTGATAAATAGCAGCTGGTTGAGGGTCATGAATTACAATAAAATCATAATCACCTTCAAATTTTTCTGCATTCTTCTTATTGTATTTAAGGTAAATATCTTTCATTTCATTGCTGAGTTTTATTTTCATACCTTGAAGAGCATTATGAAAAGCTTTTGTAACATTGAAAA
>JAHJRV010000035.1 GCA_018830725.1 Actinomycetota bacterium
GTTGGCTTTCCAAGTAACTATCATATATATTTGGTCGGGACGGGCGGATTCGAACCGCCGACCTCCAGTACCCCATACTGGCGCGCTAAACCAAACTGCGCCACGTCCCGACCTTTTAGTTTAACTTCATATATATAGTAATATTATATATAGTAATATATTATAACATTTAAGATCTGTGGCATAGTTTCGAAGACATTTTAAATTCCCCCTCTCCCTTTCCCTCTCCCACCAGGGGAGAGGGAAAATAGTCAAGAAACTATACCCAAATCTTACAGTGTTTTTTAAGTTTTTGTTCTAAATAATATCCTTATAGGTGTCCCTTCAAAACCAAACTCTTCTCTTATTTTTTTCTGCAAAAATCTTTTTAACCTTTCATGATCAAATCTTCTTACATTTAAGAAAATAATAAATTTTGGTGGTGAAACATCTATCTGAGTTATATATTTTATTTGTGGAACTTTTCCTTCTTTAGAAGGGGCTTCACTTTCCCTATTAATTTTTAAAGCGAATAAATTTAAGTTTGAAGTACTTATTTTTTTATTTCTTTCCTCAAATATTTTACTTATTGTCTTAAGTAAATTTGTAATTCCCCAACCTTCTTTAGCAGAAATCTGGAGAATTGGAATAGAGGGTAAAAATGGCAGTTTTTTATCAAGTTCGAAATAGATTTGATTTGATCTGTTCTCATCAACTATATCCCATTTATTTAATGCAATTATAAGTGAACAATTTCTTTTCCAAGCCTCTGTAGCAATCTTCACGTCCTGCTTTGAAAGTGACTCAGTTGGATCAATAACGAGGACCGATAAATTACTTTGTTCTAAGACTCTATATGTTCTTACAATAGAATATTGCTCTACTTTTTCAGCTTTTTTCCATTTTCTTCTTAATCCCGCTGTGTCTATAAATTTATAAGTATTGTCTTTCCATTTAAAATATGTATCAACTGCATCTCTTGTTGTCCCAGGCTCATGATGAACAATTGCTCTCTTCTCCCCTATTATTGAATTAAAAAGTGATGATTTTCCAACATTTGGTTTTCCTATAATAGCAATACTATTTTCTATCTCCTCAATTTCAGCCACTTTTATCTCTTTATGAATTACTTCTTTTTCCTTCTCCATTTCCATCTTTTTGAGAATCTTTTCTCTTAACATATCTAACAGTTCACCAATTCCTATACCATGTAATGCTGATATTGGATAAGGTTCTCCCATCGATAGTGCATAAAATGGCAGATGAGAAATGTTATCCTCTGGATCATCAACCTTATTTACAACCAAAATTACATCCTTATTAGACTTTCTTAGAAAAGATGAAAGTAGTTTGTCTAAGGTAGTAATACCAACATCTGTATCTACTACAAACAGAATAATTGTTGATTCATCAACTGCAATTTTAGCTTGTTTAAAAACCTGTTTTGCTATTAAGTCTTTAGATTTAAGATCTAAACCCCCAGTGTCAACAATATCAAAATTAATACCCCCCCATTCAGCTGAGATGTATTTTCTGTCCCTTGTGCTACCAGGTATTTTGTCAACCACAAGTCGCACACCAGGACATATTCTATTTATGAGTGTAGATTTACCTACATTAGGTGCACCAATGATAGCTATTATTGGAATTTTTCTTTCTTTTTGCATTTTTCTAATTTCTTTGATGAATTAATAATACTAACTAAATCTGATTGATATTTTTAGATTTGTGGCATGGTTTCGAAGACATTTCAGTCAAGAAACTATGCCCAAATCTTTTGATAATTTTTAATGAGAAGTTATTTTCTTTATTTTTTTAATAGCTTCATCAATTAGCCATTTAGGAGTAGATGCTCCACCAGAGATACCCACTTTTTTAACTCCTTTTAGCCACTTTTTTATTATTTCCTCAGAAGTTTCTATATGATAAGTATTTTCATTTATACTTTTACCTATCTCTGCTAATCTCTTGGTATTGGCACTGTTTTTTCCACCAACTACTAACATTAGGTCAACTTTATTAGCAATATTTCTTGCTGACTTTTGCCTTTCTATTGTTTCATCGCAAATTGTATTAAATATCTTTATTTCTTTATATTTTTCTAATAAATATGAGACAACCGAAATGAAGTTTTCCATACTTTGTGTTGTTTGAGTAATTACTCCCACTCTTTTTACATCTGGTAGTTTCTTATAATCACTCTTATTTTCAATTACCATAAATGGACCATTTGCATTTGCTAAAATTCCCAATATCTCAGGATGTTCTTTTTCACCAATGACCACAAGAAAATAACCCTCTTTTACAAGTTGAGTTGCTCTCTTTTGATTCTTTTTTACAAAAGGACAAGTAGCATCAATTACCTTAAGGCCCATTTTCCTTGCTCTTTCTAATTTTTTTGGATCAATTCCATGAGCTCTAATAATTAGTGTTCCAACATAATCATTTTCCAAATTTTCTATTATTTTTATACCGTTATCTTTGAGTTTTTTTACAACTTGCGGGTTATGAATGATAGGACCAAGAGTATAAATATTATTCTTTTCTGATTTTAGAGTCTCATATGTAATATTCATAGCCCTTTCAACCCCATAACAATATCCTATAGGCTTTGCTAAAATAATTTCCAAATTTTATCCCCTCTTATGCTCAATTTCGTTTAACATCGTTTTTAAAATATCCATTGTTTTGTAAGTTACATCTTTCGCTAAATTTTTCATAGATTTTTTATTATATACTCTTGGAGGCAAAATTAGATCCCCAACAGTTACTCTAATTTTTGAAAAACGTGGTAGATATTTTCCTTTTGGTGCAATTTTAGATGGTCCATGTATCGCAACTGGAAGTATTGGTGCACCACTTTTAATAGAAAAAAAGCCAACTCCATAAAACGGTTTTCCTAATGATTCAATATATCTAGTTCCTTCTGGAAATATTCCCAAAATATTTCCATTTTTTAAGATTTTTAAAGCCATAGATATAGAACTTTTACCAGGTTTTTCTCTATCTACAGGAAATGCTTTTAAAGTTCTGAAAAAAGAAGCTAAAATTTTATTTTTAAATAGTCCTTTTTTTGCCATAAAATGAATTGACCTTTTGCTCATCGCTCCTAATATAATGCCATCTAAATAACTGGAATGATTACCTGCAATAATCAAAGCTCCAGTTTCTGGAATCTTTTCAACTCCATTATATTCAATTCTAAACATAATCTTCAGTAATAAAAAACCTAAAATTTTTAATATTCTATAAAACATATATCCCCTTTTCTTAATAACTTTAGTAACTTTATTTAAAATGTCACATTTTTAATAATTCTTAATAATTTTATCTAAATTAATTATAGATTATAAGAATCTTATTCAAAAGCATTATTAAAAATTAAAAACATTGAATATCATGTAAGAAATAGTTATTTGAAATAATGATTTTTTAAGTGGAATCCTATTTGTCCTAAGTAGATTTAAATTCTTCTGACCTTTTTCTATAAATATCAATAATTTTTTCTGTTACTTTTTCAACAGTTAAATTTGTAGAATCTATATAAATACTATTCTCTGTTTTTATTAATGGTGCTATTTCCCTATTTTTGTCTCTTTCATCTCTTTCTTTAATCTGTTTTAGTAATTCATTAAACTTTGGAGGTTCTTGACCCATTTCAATGAGTTGTTTCACTCTTCTTTTTGCCCTTTCCTCAGGAGTTGCACCCAAAAATATCTTAACAATTGCATCTGGGCAAACAACTGTAGTAGCGTCTCTTCCTTCAACAACAATTTTCCCCTTCTCACATATTTCTCTTTGTTTCTCTGATAAAACCTTCCTTATTCCTTTATAAATAGCTATCTTTGAAGAAGCATCACTAACTTCATTGGTAAAAATTTTATTTGTAACATCTTCACCATCAATTTTTATAATACTGTTGCGCTCAGCATCATTTTCGATTTCAATAGGAGAATCTATTGTCAAATCAGTTAAGACTTTTTCGTCATATAAATTTACTTCTCTTTTTAAAGCAAGATAGGCTAATGCTCTATACATAGCTCCTGTATATAAATAAAAGAATTTAAGTTTACGAGAGAGTTCTTTTGATATAGTACTTTTCCCAGAACCTGCAGGACCATCAATTGCAATAACATTAAGATATCTATTCCCATCTTTAGTATTGATAATATTGAGATATCTATTTTCCTCTTTAGAATGAGTCTCATTCTTAATATCTTCTGAGAACTTTTCAATTGGTGGTAGGTCTTTTAATGAATTGAGTCCAAAACTTTCCAGAAATAAAGGTGTTGTTTTATAAAGGATAGGATGACCAGGACCAAATCCCTTGCTTGCTTTCTCAATTAATCTTTTACTTAATAGAGTTGAAATAACTGATTCAGATCTCACTCCCCTTATCTCATTTATTGTTATTCGAGAAACTGGTTGATTGTAAACAATAATTGCTAAAACCTCTAAGGCTGCTTGAGAAAAGTAACCCCGCATGGTAGACGTAAAAAAATTTTCAATATAATCTCTACAATCAGGATGAGTATAAAATCTATATCCACCAGACACTTTCTTTAGTTGAAATCCTCTATCTTCCTTTCTATACTCTTCTTGAAGTTCTTTTATAATTTTTTCAATTGTATCCGAACTTTTATTCAAAATCTTTTCTATAGCAGCTGTTTTTACAGGTTCATATGCAACAAGTAATATAGCTTCTATAATTCTTTTTAATTCTCTTTTTTCATTCCTAAATTTAAACATTTTCCTATTATGATAAATAATCTTTTCTAAATATTTCTATTGTTCCAAATGTTTCTCTTTGCAGTAAATCAATTTCACCCGATTTATAAAGCTCCAGAATTGCCAAGAATGAGACAATTATCTTTATTTTATCTTTAAAATGTGATGTTATCTCTCTAAATGATGTTTTTGGCGATTTTTTTAAAACATCCAAAATTCTACTAATTTCCTCTTCAATATTTATTCTAATCTTCCTAATAAATGATGTATTAACTTTTTCGGTTTCTATTTGTGCAGTACTGAATTCATTCCATGTTCTTACTAAATCATTTATATCTATTTCGCCAATAAATTCTGAAGTTATTGCATCTAATACTTCCTCAAGTTTTACACAAGAAGGATAGGTTCTGGACTCATTTTCCCAAATATTTTCTAAAAATTTTGAAATTTTTTTATATTTTCTATATTCTCTAAGCTTCCTTTCAAGCATTTCTTGAGTATCTTCAAAAGCCTCTTCCTTCTCTTCCTGAGGTAACAACGATAATGATTTTAGTTCAAGCAAAATTGATGCAGTAAGAATAAAATGGCTGGCTTTTTCTATATCAATATCTTTTATAAATCTTAATGATTGGATATATTTATTAGTGATTTCTGAAATTGATACATAATAAACGTCAACTTCCTGACTATTTATCAAATCAAGAAGCAGTTCAGTAGGATCCTCGTATTCTTTTAAAATTACCTGATTTTCAAAGACTATCATTTTTAATTTTTATCTTTTTATCAAAAATAGATTTTATTATCTTTTTCAACTATTTGTTGAATTAAAAACTAATTAATTTCATTCTATGACGAACTTGATTAATTGTTTCTTTTGTAATTTCTCTTACTGTATTTTTACCATTTTCCAAAACAGTATTTAAATAATCAGTGTCATTAAGAAAAGCAGCTCTTTTCTCCCTAAAATCAGACAAATAATTGGATATTTTTACTGTTAAATTTTCTTTACATTGAGTACAGCCTATTAAAGCATTCTTACATTCTTTCTCAATATCACCAATCTCTTCCTTACTAAAACTTTTATGTAAATAAAAAACATCACATATTTCAGGATGTCCTTTATCAGTTTTATATACCCTCTCAGGATCAGTTATCATCATTCTAACTTTCTTTCTTATGACATCAGGTTCATCACTTAGATAAATAGCATTTCCATAACTCTTGGACATCTTTCTTCCATCTATACCTGGAACTCTACTTGCTTTAGTAATCAATGCTTTTGGCACCTTGAAATATTTTCCATATAATTTATTAAATTTTCTTGCTAATTCTCTAGTTATTTCAATATGTGGAAGTTGATCTTCACCCACTGGGACAAAATCGGCGTGAACAATTATAATATCAGAAGCCATCAGTATGGGATATCCTAAAAATCCCATCATTTTTATATTCTTATTAGAAAGTTCTTTTAATTGTTCCTTGTATGTTGGATTTCTCTCCATCCTTGAAATTGGAGTAAGCATTGATAAATATAATGTGAGTTCAGCTATTTCGGGAATATCTGATTGAAGATAAAGAACACTTTTATCAGGGTTAATACCTAAAGCCAAAAATTCAGCAAGCTGTATCTTCACATTATTCATTATCTCTGATGTATCTTTATAATCTGTTGTTAGTGCATGCAAATTTGCGAAAAAGAAAAAACATTTATATTTCTCCTGTAAATCCAGCATATTCAACATATTTCCCAATAGATTTCCAAGATGTAACTTACCAGTTGTTCTATATCCTGTTACTACTATTTTTTTCATTTTTATCCTCTCAATCTATAAATATATATTTAATATTTATATTTTATTATAAATTTTTAAAACTATTAATTCTAACCAGTTCTGATATATGTAAAAAAAATATTTTAAACTTCAATATTATAATTTTAGTATTTTAACACGAAAATTAATAATAATTATCTTATATTTGTATTTTTTATTTCATGAAATTTTAGCAGGAAAATTATAAATTGTTTTTATAAGAATATGCGCCACCAGAGACAGATCTCTGTAAAAACCCGCTGCAGTGGATCTATAATTTTCCAGAGAAGCGAACCAGCAAAGTATATAAAAAGAAAAATTATATATATTCCATACTGTTCTAGTGCTAAAAACTTTTGCATATTTTGATAAGACATGAATGATGCCAACACCTTTGAACCATCCAGAGGTGGTATTGGAAGTAAGTTAAAAAAAGCTAAAAATATGTTTATATTTATAGCATAATTAATAATATTATTTATTCCAATAAATATTGAATTATACATCAAAGTAGGCATATAAGTTTTCGAAATGAATACTAAAATACCTAATAAATTTCCTGCAAGAAAAGCTATAATTAAATTTGATATTGGACCTGCTAATGAAACATATCTTATACCCCTTTTATAGTCCTTGAAGTTATTTGGATTTATGGGAACAGGTTTTGCCATTCCAAAAATGACATTTGAATTTAAAGCTATTAGCATAAGAGGTATAAGAAGTGAATAGATAGGGTCAAGATGAACCATCGGATCAAAGCTAAGTCTACCAGCTAATTTCGGAGTGGGATCACCAAATTTATATGCAATATATCCATGAGCTAACTCATGAACTATTACTCCAAGTAATAGACCTGGGGCAATTAATAGAATTTTTAATAATATATTTACTAACATTGAATTCATACTCCATAATTTATTTTTTAATGAGATTGCTTTGTCGCTTACGCTCCTCGCAATGACAACTTGAATCTAGCTCCTCGCAATGCCAAAATTATAAAATTTTAGGGTGTTTTATTCATCTTATTTTTTATAAATAAAATCTCGTCATTCTTATCTTTAATCAAACCATCAAGCTTTGCTTCAAGCAAAGAATCTAATACCTCTTTAAAAAATGGTGATGGTTTAAACCCTATATTTATTAAATCTTGACCTGTACAAGATATTTTAACATCCTTTAATTCATTTATGTATTTTTCAATCTTTTTTCTAATATTTGAAAATAAAGCATTAATTACAATTATAGATTCACTATTTAGCTCATTTAAAATCTTATATATTTCACTATTTTTAATTTTCCTTCTTCTTAAAGATTTTACCCTATCTTTTATTTCAGAAACTCCCTGTATAATTTTATCTGCGAATTTTTTCTTCATCTTCATCTTACTGCACCACTTCTCTACCTCATTTAGAGGAATATCATAGAATAATCCAATTATATTAACAATCCAATGCAAAGGTTTTGGAGAAAATTCATCACTCAATTTATAAAACGAAGATTGGATCTCTTTTAATCTTTTAATGACATAAGGTGTGGATTTTAATTGAGGATGAATTGTTCTTAATGCTTTTAGATTATCCAATCGCATAACTACTCTCCATGACTTTGATTCTGAAAATAATGCTACTAATTCTTCTCTTACTCTTGATGTTGTTAGTTCATCTACCAATTTCATTTCTATAGCATTTCTTGCCAAATTCTCAGTTTGGGAATCCATGCAAAAGCCATATCTTTGTTCAAATCTAACTGCACGAAAAATTCTTGTTGGATCCTCTATAAAACTGAGATTGTGCATAATTTTAATTCTTTTTTCTAAGATATCTCTTTGACCTCCAAAAAAATCTAATATCTGCCCAAAATTCTTTTTATTTAATGCAATAGCCATAGAGTTTATAGAGAAATCCCTTCTATATAAATCCTGATAAATTGAGCTTTTTTCAACTGAAGGAAGCGCAGCAGGATGTTCATAATATTCAGATCTTGCAGATGTAAAATCAATGTGAAAATCATTTGGTAGTACAACTACAGCAGTTCCAAATTTTTTATGTGGTCTAATCCTACCATCAAATTTTTTGACAACTTTTTTAGCAAATGCTATACCATCACCTTCCACAACTACATCAATATCAAGATTTGGATACTTTAAAAGCATATCCCTTGCAAATCCTCCTACTAAGTATGCTTTTACGTTTTGCTTATCTGCAAGTTCTCCTATATTATCAATTACTTTTATTAACCATTTGGGTAGAAGTTGAGTCATTCTTTTTCTTATCGTTTCCGGAGTAAAACTGTGAGAGCTGATTAACAAGTTATTTTCAGGCATATATTCATCACCATGTTGAGCTCTTAATATATCTTTTCTAGTAACTATTCCAACTAACTTTGATCCATCCAATATCGGAATTCTACCAATTGCATTTTCTATCATTGTTTTTTGTAAATATTTTGCAGTAGTATCCGGAGAAGCTGTTATAATCTTTTTTAACATAAATCCCTTTACCGGAGCATGACTTAATTTATGTCTAACAGCTTTATCGATATCCTTTCTTGAAATAATTCCTATTATTTTCCCTCTTTTAATAACTGGGAGCCCTGAATGACCATATAAAACCATTTTCTCTTCAGCTTCTTTTATGGTAGTTTTTTCAGATATAGTTTTTACCACAGTAGACATAATATCTTTTGCTGTTAATGGAGCTTCTATTTCATTTGAGATTTGTTCAATTAATTTTTTTTCAATATCGTGTAGGGTCATACCTTTTACAGAAGCGGATGCTGCTGTTGGATGTCCACCACCATTAAAATAAGAAATTATTTTACCTACATCTACATCATCTCTTTTACTTCTTGCAACTATATATATGCGATCCCTCATTTTTGCATATATAAAAGTTATATCTGCCTCCTCTAAATCTCCTAATTTATGAGCAAGAACTGAAAAACCATTAACAAATTCGGAAGTTTTAACATGAGACATTAATATATCAACATCTTTTATTCTTACTATCTTTGATTTTGAAATAAGTTCTTCTAATAATTTGTGCTGTTGTTTTGTTAATGTTAGGTTTAAGAATTTTCTGATAACTTTGATATTAGCTCTTTGAGCCATCAAAAAAGCTACTGCTTCAACATCGAGATAAGTTGTTGTGGGATAAGTTAGAGAGCCTGTATCCTCATGAATACCCATAGCAAAAACTGTAGCTTCAAATGGAGTGATCAGAATTCCTCTTTCTCTTATTAATGCAACAATAGATGTAGTTGTAGAACCTAATTGACGAGAAAAATCAATATCTATTTTCATATCTTCCTGTGATTGTGGATGATGGTCAAAAATTACTACTTCAACATTTGGGTTTAACGCCACTTTTTCAAAATCACCCAATCTTTTAGCTATTTTGGTATCTACAACAATTAATTTCTTTATACAAGACAAATCTACATCTTTAACATCAACAAATTTTAAAACATCTGAATGTAATGAAATAAAATCTCTAACATTCTGATTTTGGGACCCTGAAAGAACCATTAAAGCATCTGGGTATAGTTTCTTTGCAGCTAATATAGAGGAAAAGGCATCAAAATCTGCATTTTTATGACTAGTTATAACTTCCAAAAAGTATCATCTCCAATATTTAATCTATTATCTTTTTTATTAAAATTGGTACTCTCCCCTTTTTATCTGATATTTCAATAGATTTCTCCAATATTTTTTTAGCTTCTTCTATTTTAGAAAAATCATTTCCATAAATTGTACAAATTTTATCTTTTATTTTTACATTATCACCTAATCTCTTCTCCATTACTATTCCAACTGAAGGATCTATTATATCCTCTTTTTTCTCCCTACCAGCACCTAAAATTATGCTTGCTATACCTATTTGCTTGCAGTCTATCTTTGAAATAAATCCATTATATTTTGCCAATAATTCATCCTTATATCTGGCTTTTGTAAGTAATGAGATATCTTCAACAATATTTGAGTTTCCTCCCTGATGAGAGATAAATTGCTTAAACTTATCTAAACCTCTACCTGAGGTTAATATTTCTTCTGTTATTTCTATTCCTTCTTCTAAATCTTTAACTTTTTGTCCTAATAAAAGCATATTTGCTGCAATATTTATACAAACTTCTCTTAAATCCAAGCTTCCATTACCTTTCAAAATTTTTATTGCTTCTTCAACCTCTAAGGAATTCCCAATAGCATTGCCAAGAGGTTGAGACATATCAGTTATTATTGCTCTCGTCTTCTTTCCAAAGCCTTTACCTATATTAACCATAATTTTTGCTAATTTTTCTACTTTTTCCTCATCTTCAATAAAAGCTCCACTTCCAACTTTAACATCCAAAACTATAGCATCTGCTCCTCCAGCAATCTTCTTTGACATAATACTGCTTGCAATAAGAGGTAAACTATCAACAGTTGCAGTAACATCTCTGAGAGCATAAATCAGCTCATCAGCTGTAACAACATTACCTATCTTTCCTACTACTGCTATACCAATATCTTTTACCTGGTTTATAAAATCATTTTTAGAAATTTTAGTACTAAATCCAGGAATTGATTCCAATTTATCAATTGTTCCACCAGAATGACCCAAACCTTTACCTGACATTTTTGCAACGGGAATTCCTGCTTCAGCAACAATTGGAGCAACTATTAAAGTGGTTGTATCCCCTACTCCACCAGAACTATGTTTATCCACTTTAATACCTGGTATTGAACTTAAATCTATGATATCACCTGAATCTACGAAGGATTTAGTAAGATATAATGTCTCATCAGTATTCATCCCATTTATCGCAATTGCCATTAAGAAGGCGGACATTTGATAATTGGGTATAACACCTTTTACGAACCCTTTTACCATAAAATCAATTTCAGAGGAACTTAAGATCTTATTCCATCTTTTTTTAAAAATAATATCGTATGCTCTCAAATTGCCTCCTCAATCATATTTCCTCAATCATTTTAATTACAAATTTTAAATCAATAACTTCAATAGTAAATATAAAATACACAAAAAATAAAAATTTATTATTTCACTGTAAAATATTACAAATATATTAAATAATTTCTATAGAAACCAGCCTTTACCTTTATTTTTATAATTCCTTATAAATTATTTAATAATTCTATTTGAATCTAAAAACATTCAGTCCTTTTTCCTTCATCCATTTGAGTGGTTGAAGGATTAAACCATCAATAACACCTTATTACCCAAGCACTACTAGAAACGCTCCAAGTACCGCTAGAATAATGCCAAAAGTACGCTGTGGATTGATCGGTTCCTTCAGCAGCAGAGCAGCAAAGATAAAAATAAAGATGCTGCTGGTCTGATTTAGAGCGGCTGCAGTTGAGGCTTGAGTGAATTTCATCCCGGCCAACCACAAGATAATAGAAAGATAACCTCCGATGAACGAACCCCAGAATGTATAACCCCAGGATTGCACTGAGAATATCGAAGAGACAATTCTGCGCCTTGTCGGTAGAAATAAAAGTATTAATAAAAGTACTATCACACCACCAATAAGTCGAATTTCAGATGCCCATAATAGAGAAGATCTTTCCAATAATGGCTTGATCATTACAATGCTCACCGCTACTATCAACATAGAAAGAATTCCATAAATAACACCCAGGAGAAGATCGCGTCTACCAATAGCAGCTCCTCTTTTGTTCTTCTGAGTCGCAATCAGTAAGGCAGAGATGATCAGTATTGCGCCAATCACCTGCAGAACTGTAAGTCTTTCATTTAACCATATAATAGACAATCCGATGACAGAAAGGCTGTAGAAGCAATCAATAATAGCTGTCAAGCCTGCCCCCAGTTTGTTTAGACTCATGAAAAACAGAGTGTCCGATATTCCAAGGCCCAACGCTCCAGATAATAGTAATAGCCAGTAGTCTGTACGTGGAACTTGAGGTGTCAATGTACCACTAAATAGCCACGAGGTCGGAAGTAGAAGAACAGATGCCAAAAGAGCTTTAAAGAGGTTCAGCGCAATGGGATGAACTTTCTCTCCGCTCTTTTTGAACAGGATGACTGCAAATGCCCAAGTTAATGCCACAATCAAGGATAAAACTTCACCTAAGTAAGAAATGTTCGTTATCATAGAAGGAAGCAATTTAGCTTAAATTCTTTCACTTGTGATTCTATTTTTAAATTTTAAATGACAATTGTATTTACAATAATATCTGTTTTGCAAAGCTTTTACCTTTGATATCTACTTTTACCTTTAGAATTTCAGAAATTGTTTTGCCAACATCAGCGAAACTCTTTCTTTTACCTAAATTTATACCTGCTTTAATATCTTTACCGTAAACTAATAAAGGTACATATTCTCTGGAATGATCAGTACTTGGAGTGGTAGGATCACATCCATGATCAGCAGTTATAAAAAGTATATCATTATATTTCATAGAATCGATAATTTTAGGTATATTTTGATCAAATTCAACTAATGCTTTTGCATAACCTTCTGGATTATTTCTATGACCATACAACATATCAAAGTCTATTAAGTTAGAAATTATCAAGTCTCCTATATTCTTCTTTATTAAATTGATAATTTTATTGATGCCATCTATATTACTTTTTGTAGGAAATTTTTTTGTTATTCCCCTTCCTGCAAAAATATCATATATTTTTCCAACAGCTAAAACTTCTCCACCCTTTTCTTTTAAATAATCAAGTAAAGTCTTTTCTGTTGGTTCTAACGAGAAATCTTTTCTTCTTTTAGTTCTAATAAATTTTCCGCTTTTTCCAATAAAAGGTCTTGCTATTACTCTACCTACAGAATGTTCTCCAGTTAATATTTCTCTTGCTTTTCTACAAATCTCGTATAGTTCTTCTACTGAAATAACATCTTCATGAGCAGCAATTTGAAAAACTGAATCTGCAGATGTATAAACTATAGGTTTTTTTGTTTGAATGTGCTCATCGCCTAAAATCTTTATTATTTCTGTTCCAGATGCTGGATAATTTCCTAGTGTTTTAATACCAATTGCTTTGTGAAACTTTTCCATTATTTCTTCAGGAAAGCCATTGGGATAGGTTGGAAAAGGTTTAAGAAGATGTAAACCCATTATCTCCCAATGTCCTATTGTACTCTCCTTTCCTGCTGATACTTCAGCCATTTTTCCATAATTTGCTATTGGTGATATTTGTGGTTCAATCCCCAATATAGAAATTATGTTACCTAACCCCATTTTTTCTAAATTTGGTAGATTTAAACCACCCAATACTTTAGCCATATTACCTAATGTATTTGAACCCTCATCGTTATATTTATGTGCGTCTGGTAATTCACCAACTCCTACACTATCCAGAACAATCAAAATTATTCTCTTTTTTTTTCTCAACAACTTCTCCTTTAAAAATTAATAAATTCAATTATTATTTAAAATTTAAATTTTATAATAGTTATCTTTCTAAGTGAGCGCGGGGGTGTAATTCATAGTAGATCTTCTTAAGATAGGATTGACTTAGATGTGTATATATTTGGGTAGTTGAAATATCAGAATGACCTAGCATTTCCTGAACAGCTCTAATTTCAGCTCCATTTTCTATTAAATGAGTGGCAAAACTATGTCTAAGAACATGAGGTGTTACTTTTTTTTCAAGTCCAACTCGCTTAGCTCTCTCTCTTAATATCTTCCAAAAACCCTGTCTGGTAAGTCTTTTACCTCGGAAATTTAAAAAAAGTGCATATTCCCTGAAAGCTGGTTTAAGTTTCAATCTACCGTGTTTTAAATATTCTTTAACAGATGATATTGAATTTTCCCCAATAGGAACAATTCTCTCCTTGCTTCCCTTTCCCATGCATCTTAAAAATCCGTCTTCCAAGTCAACATCACCTACATTCAATGAAATAAGTTCAGAAACTCTGACACCACTTGCATACATCAGTTCTAACATAGCCTTATTTCTAAAATCTAATGGCGTTATTAAATCTTTGAAATCAAGTAAAAGATTCACTTCAGCAATACTTAAAATTTTTGGAAGAAATTTTTTAGTAGAAGGAATCTTTATATGAGAAGCTGGATTGTGAATACAATGTCCCTCTCTAAGTAAAAGTTTAGAAAAAGACCTGATCGATGTGACCATTCTTGCTACTGTAGTAGAAGAATATCTATTTTTTCTGAGTGAATTCAAAAAATTTGATATTACTTCCCTTTTTATATTATCAAGAGATTTTATTTCACTATCTTGTAGGTAATTTAAATATTTTATAATATCTCTTCTATATGAATCTATTGTATTTTGCGATAATCCTTTTTCTACAGTAATGTAATTAATAAAATCTCTTAAAACCTTCTCAAATATTTTCTCTTCTTTCATTTTTGGAAATTTTTAATATCCTAAAATATATTACTTTTTATGATGTTTTAAAGAAGCTAACATTATTCCTATAATAGTCTTTGCATCTATTATTTCACCACTAAAGATTTTATTTTTAGCTTCCTCTAATGGAATTATTACCCTATTAATAAATTCATCTTTCTCAGATTTTCTTACTTCTACTTGAGATTTTCTTATATTTTTAATATTATTCTGAACATCTTTAAAATTCTCTCCTTTATTACCTGCTTCAGTTAAATCTTCAAGTTCTTTTGCCAAAAAAATATGGATTTTCTCATTGCAATATCCAGGAGATGGGTAAACTGATATTAGCTTTTTCCATTTTTTTGCTCTCATTTTAACTTCCTCTTCAAATTCCCTTTTTGCACAAATAATAGGTTTTTCGCCCTCTTCTAATGTACCAGCTGGTAACTCTAAAGTATGTCTTTCTATTGCAAATCTGTATTGTCTTACCATAACAACTTCATTATGTGAAGTCATTGGAACAATAGCTACTGCTCCTGGATGAGAAACAACTTCTCTTTCTGTAACATTTTTGTCAGGAAGTTTTACCTCACTTACGGTTAATTTAAGAAGTTTTCCTCTAAAAACTTCTTTAGATTTTATTAATCTTTCTTTAAAATTAAATTCTTTATTTTCCATATTCTTAATTTTATTTCTTTCTTTTATATTCTAATGCAGCTTTTATGAATTCTCTAAAAAGTGGGTGTGTTCTATTAGGTCTTGACTTAAATTCGGGATGAAATTGCCCCGCTACAAACCAAGGATGATCTTTTAACTCAATTATTTCTACTAACTTCCCATCTGGTGATTTTCCACTGATTTTTAAACCTTTGTTGGTTAAATCATCTAAATAATCATTATTAAATTCATACCTATGTCTATGTCTTTCATATATTAATTCCTTATTATAAGCATTAAATGCTTTAGTTTTAGGCAATAATTTACACGGATATGCCCCCAGTCTCATGGTTCCACCTTTTTCTTCGATTTCCTTTTGTTCCGGAAGTAAATCGATAACTGGATTTGAGGTTTCAGGATTAAATTCTGAACTATTTGCATCAATAAATCCAGCAACATTTCTTGCGAATTCTATAACAGCACATTGCATCCCTAAACAGATTCCTAAAAATGGAACTTTATTAATCCTTGCATAATTTATGGCATTTATTTTTCCTTCAATTCCTCTTATACCAAATCCTCCAGGAACTAATATTCCATGATATTTATTTAAAACTTCATCTGCATCTTTATCTAAAAGATGTTCAGCATTTATCAAGGTTGTCTCAACTTTACAACTGTTAGCAAAACCAGCATGTTTTAAAGATTCATTTACACTTAAATATGCATCTTTTAATCTTGTGTATTTTCCAACTAAACCTATTTTTGTAATTTCTTTAGATTTAGTTGCTTTATCCAACATTTTTTTCCAGTCTTTCATATCTGATTCTTTGGGTTTTAAATTGAGCTTTTTTATAACAATTTCATCCAGACCCTCTTTTTGCAGATAGAGTGGAATTTTATATATCTCTTCTACATCTATATTATTGATAATTGCTTCTGGCTCTATATCACAAAATAAACTTAATTTATTTATAGCCCCCTTAGTTAATTGTCTATCTGATCTACAAATTATGATATCAGGTTGTATTCCTATACTTCTTAACTCCTTAACACTATGTTGAGTTGGTTTAGTTTTTAATTCTCCAATCTGTTTTATATATGGAATGAAGGTTACATGTATATAGAGGACATTCTCTTTCCCAAGGTCATTTTTTAATTGGCGTATAGCTTCTAAAAATGGAAGGCTTTCAATATCACCAACAGTACCCCCTACTTCTGTAATCACAATATCAAAATCTTCTCTTTTTACTAATGCTCTTATATGTTTTTTTATCTCATCTGTTATGTGTGGAATCATCTGAACTGTAGCTCCAAGATATTCCCCTTTTCTCTCCTTTGAAATTACTTTTCCATATATTCTTCCTGAAGTTATATTATTGTCTACTGTTAAGTTTTGATCTATAAATCTCTCATAATGTCCTAAATCAAGATCAGTTTCAGCTCCATCCTCAGTGACAAATACTTCACCATGCTGAAGCGGATTCATTGTTCCTGGATCAACATTTATATACGGATCAATCTTTTGAAGAGTTATTTTTAGACCTCTTGATTTAAGTAGTCTTCCTAAGGATGCAGAAGAAATACCCTTACCTAATGAAGACATTACACCACCTGTAACAAAAATGTATTTAGTCATAATAATTCACATTAGTCTAACTTATAGTAATTTATTTCTTTGATAATTAAGAATTATTTTATATGAAAAAGTCTTTTTTTAAATGAGTTATAAAAAGGAACATTACCAAATGTTAGTATCTTCAGGTATTTATCTGCTTTTCTTATATATATTTTATTTTTACAATCAAATATTATTCTATGTCTACCATCAGCATTTATTCCAACCTTACCACTTTCTGAATTAGCTTTAACCATTATCTCATCATCAGGTGAGAAAATTACACTTCTATTAAAAAGAGTGTGACTGCAAACTGGAGTCATTATAATAGCACTTATTCTTGGAGATACAAAAGGTCCACCTGCAGATAAGGAGTATGCAGTAGAACCTGTTGGCGTTGCAAATATTATACCATCTCCCTTATATGCATTATAAAAACTGTTATTTACATAAATTCTTGTTTCAATCACTTTTCCAAATGAACTCTTTGTAATAGCACAATCATTTAATGCTATTATTTGTTGATGTTTTTTATCCTCAGTTTTACAAGAAAGTAACATTCTTTGTTCTGTTCTGAAATCCTTAGCAAGTATTTTTTCTAATCCCCAATACAGTTTATCAACTTCAAGCTCTGTCAAGAAACCCAGCTTTCCCAATTTCACTCCTATAAGTGGAATATCTGTTCCATAGCAGTAATCAACAGCTTTTAAAAAAGTACCGTCTCCACCTAAAACTAAAATCACATCACATTCTTTTTTGAAATCTGATATTTTTTTAACTAAATCAGGTCTTTTCTTTGCCATTGTTTCGTTTTTAGAGATAATTACCCTTCCACCTTTTTTCCCAAGCCAACTTGTAATTTCTTCTATCAATTTTTGAGCTTCTTCTTTTTTTGGATGTGTAATAATTCCAAAATTCATAACTTTTTTTCCAGTTTAATTAACAAATTATTATTTTATTGAATAATTATATTTTATAAAATCATTATTTTATTAATATTTTTACAATAACCAAATGTTAAGAATAATAAATTTACATGAGATTGCACAGCCTGTTCCGAGTGTAGCGAGGAATCTCGGCTCCTTGCAATGACATCTGTATATTAACTATTTAATAATTCATGAGCTTTAGTAACAACTGATTCTATTTTATCATCAATATTTTTGAGAAATGAAGTTTCAATTATTTCTTTTTTAGTCAATCCTTTCGTAGCATAAATCCAAAACTCAATATTTCCATCTGCTCCTTTTATTGGTGAAAAGGTAATACCTTTAATATTTAATCCAATAATATGTTGAAAAAAAACTACCAAGTTAAGAAGAACACTCTTATGTAATTTTTTATCTTTTACAATACCTCCTTTTCCTACCATACCTTTATCCACTTCAAATTGAGGCTTTATCAATGTTAAATATTCAGCATTATCTTTAGAAAGCCTTAAAATGTTATTAATAACTTTTTTAACAGAGATAAAAGATAAATCTATTGTTGCCATATCAACTAAAAATGGTATTTCATTTGGATCTAAATATCTTATATTAGTTCTTTCAAAAATTATTACTTTTGAATTTTTTCTTAGTTTCCAAGAAAGTTGACCATATCCTACATCCACAGCAATTACTCTCTTAGCACCTTTTAATAACAAACAATCAGTAAATCCACCAGTCGATGCTCCAACATCAAGAATCTTTTTCCCTTTAACATTTATATTGAATTTTTCAAGAGCTTTCTCAAGTTTTATTCCACCTCTTGAAACATAATCGTGATTTTTTTTATAAATTTTAATATCTGAATTTTTTTTAATTAACGTTCCTGCTTTCTCTACCCTTTTACCATCAACATTAACTTTACCTTCAAGGATTAATGCCTTGGCCTTTTCTCTAGATTTTACTAATCCTCTTTCTACTAAAATTATATCTAATCTCTTCTTTAATATCATATTTTAATTAATTTTTATTAAATTAAGTTTAACTTTTTCTTTCTAAAACAAAATCTGCAATATTGATTAAATCTTGAATTGGTAAATTTAAATCAGTAATTGAATTTTTTGCAAGTTCTATTTCTTTTTTTGCAATTTCTTTTGACTTTTTTAACCCATAATAACTCGGGTAAGTTATTTTCTTTAATGCTTTGTCATTTCCTGTTCTTTTGCCAGTATTTTTTTCCTTACCAACTTCATCTAATAAATCATCTGTAATCTGAAAAACTAATCCTAAATGCTCTCCAAATTCAGTGAATTTCTTTAGTTGATAATTATCTGCATTTGATACTATAGCACCACATCTAACTGATGCTCTTATAAGTTTTCCAGTTTTATTGTTGTGAATAAAGTTTAAAGTTTCCTTTCCCACATTTTCACTATTTGAAATTATATCCATAACCTGACCTGCTATCATTCCAGATGTTCCAGTAGCTTTAGATAGTTCTTCTGCTAACTTTAATACAACCTCATCAGATGAGTACTTTTTTTGTTTTAGAACTAAATTAAGACTCTCGGAAAATAATGCATCTCCGGCTAAGATGGCTATATCCTCTCCAAATTTTATATGACACGTTGGTTTTCCTCTTCTCAACTTATCATTGTCTATTGCAGGAAGATCATCATGAATCAAAGAAAAAGTATGTATAAATTCAATAGCACATGCAATCGGCATAACTTTATCATGAGACACTTTAAAACTCTTCGCAACAAGAATAACAAGTATAGGTCTAAACCTCTTACCACCACTAAAGACAGAATATCTCATTGCATTAAATAATATCTTTGGTTCTCCCTCCATGGAAGAAAGATAATATTCTAATGATTTATTCACTTTTTTAACTAATTCTAATGGATAACTCATATATCCTTCCTACTCTATATTTTTTCTTTTTTATCTATTTTCATCTCTTCAACAACTTTTCCTAAAATGCCATTTACAAATTTACCAGATTCATTAGTACCATACTTTTTAGAAATTTCTATAGCTTCATTTATTGTAACCTTTAAAGGAATTTCTTGTTCAAACATAATTTCATAAAGAGCTATTCTTAACATATTCCTATCTAAAATGGACATTCTATCTATTTGCCAATTTGATGAATGTAAGTTAATTATTTCATTTAAATTCTCAAAATTGTTTTTAACTCCTTTTACCAATTTTAAGGTGAATTGATCAATATTTTTTTTATTTTTTAAATCCATTTTAATCAATTCATCAATATCTATATCTAATAAATCTGATTGATATAAATAAAAAAGAGCCTTCTCGCGAGCTTCTCTTCTCTTTAGCATTTATTACCTTTTCTTATAAAAGTATTATTTTAATCTTTGTCTATTAAAAAATATTTATTAATATTCATAAATGTATTTATTACTTTTATTTTACATTAGTTATACTAACTTCACTTATAGTAACATTAACATTCTTCACTTCTAAGTTTGTCATAGTTTTTATTGCTTTTTCTACTTCTTCTTGAACCTTCTTTGCTATTTCCATTAAGTTTTTTCCATAATTTACAGAAATATTAACGTCAACTATAGCTTTACTATTCTCAACTTTGACACTAATTCCTTTTGTTATAATTTTTTTACCAAGTTTATCCTTGATTGATGACACAAAACCTTTTTTTAATGGAGCAACTCCATCAACTTTATGAGTAGCAATACCAACAATAGTTTCAAGAACATCACTTGATATAATAACTTCTCCTATTTCAATTTGTTTGCTTATATTCACGTATAACCTCCCTTACACTATTTGATTCTTGTTACATATTCACCATTTCTGGTATCAATTTTAATTATATCTCCTTTGCTGATAAACATGGGTACCATAACAACTGCTCCTGTTTCAACAGTTGCGGGTTTGGATTGAGATGAAACTGTATCTCCTTTGAACCCCGGTGTTGTATTAACTACTTCTAACTCAACAAAATTTGGAACATCTAGAGATACCAATTTCCCGTTATGTAATATTATTTTAATACCCGAGCCTTCTTTAAGATAGATAATCTTTTCTCCAAGCTTTTTTTCATCAACACTTCTCTGTTCATAAGTTTCTTTATCCATCAATACTAAATTACTACCATCCTTATATAAATATTGCATTTTTTTTCTATCAAGTATTGCTAACTTAAATTTCTCATCTGCTCTGAAGGTTTTTTCTATTGTTTCTCCAGATTTTAATTTCCTTAGTTTTACTTTTACCATTGCTCCCCTTCTGGCAATCTTTGAATGTTGAAACCAAATAATCTCATAAAGTTCATTATCTATAACTATAGTCATTCCAGTCTTAAATTCAGTTGGTGATATCAAAAAATCAACTCCTTTAAAAAACTAAATTTCATAAAAGATTTTTTCAGTTTTACTTAGTATCTCATATCCATCATCAGTTACTAAAACTAAATCCTCAATTCTAACTCCACCAAAATCTGAAAAATATATTCCTGGTTCAATTGTTATAACCATGCCTTTTTTTAAAATATCCTCAGAATTTTTTGTTAAAGCTGGTGATTCATGTATATCCAATCCTACACCATGACCTAATCCATGTAAGAAATTTTCACCATAACCCTTTTCAGTAATAATATATCTCGCAATCTTATCTAAATTTTTACATTTTATACCCGCTCTTACTGCACTTAAAGCTTTAGTCTGAGCTTCTAAAACAATATTAAAAATATTTTTTTGTCTACTATTAGATTTTCCAATAACTACCATTCTGGTCATATCAGAATGGTAACCATCAATGATTGAACCAAAGTCTAATTTCACTAAATCGCCATCTTCCACAACTTTATTACTAGCAGTAGCATGAGGCATAGACGACATAATTCCTGATGCAATAATTGTATCAAAGGATTCCTTATCAGCTCCCAAATCTCTTAAAATAAAATCCAACCTGTTAGCAATATCTCTCTCTTTCATTCCAACTTCTATCTCATTAATTATTATACTGAATGCCTTATCAGATATATTTGCTGCTTTTGTTATTAAATCAATCTCTTCTTTTGATTTAACTGTTCGCATTTCTTCAACCCATCTGGATATGGGAATCAATTCTACTTTTGGAATTACCTTATTTATTTTAAGAAAAACTTGATAAGAGATATGATTTGATTCAAATCCAAGTTTTTTAAGTTTAATTTCATTTATTAAATTTGAAAAATGTTTAATGTATGGTCTTTCCCATATATATTTTTTATAATAAGGTGCCTGTTCATTAGCTTGTTCAGTAAATCTTGAGTCTGTAAGAAGATATTGTTGATTTTTAGTTAAAAGAATCCAGGAGCCAGAGCCTTTTCCAAAAAAACCACTCAAATACCTGATGTTATTCTCTCCAACTATTAAAAATCCATCCAATTTACTTTCTAAAAATTTTTCTCTGATGCTGTTTGTTCGAAATTCATGATCCATTTATATTCCTTTAATTTAAAAGTTTTTATTGAAGTATTATTTCATAAATAACTTTTGAAATATTTTGTTTTAAGGTTATTTTAGATTTTTTATATAATCCCTTACAATCTGTCCACTTCCTTTTCCGTTAAATGCTTCTATAAATTCACTTGAAGACTTTTTACTTGCATCAGCAATTTTCTGCTTATACTCATCATCAATATCTTCTATTTCCTGCTTGAAAACTTTTATAGCATACTTTATATTCTTTCCAATAATCTCTCTATCAGAAATATCTGGTTTCTTGGCTCTAACTTTCTCAGCATAATTTTTCATGGTCCAATCTGCCATTCTTTTAGCAAGTTCTGGTGGCATATTTTCAATTGCTATATCTTGAAAGTTTGTAGCAACATTTCCCTTAACAATTCCTGCATCAATTAATTTATGCATCATTTCAAGAGGTGTCCCTGTTATTCCATGTTGAGCAATTTTTACACCAAAGGGAGCAATAGAATTTGCAATTTCTCGAGTTCTTTCATCATCAATACCTAAAATAGGAATTATATTTCCTTCTTCATCATAAATATTTCCATGAACTGTTCCATTGTTAATGGCAATAAGATCAGGATAAACATCATTTTCATGCAGAGATTTTATAAATGTTACTGCTTCATCAACTGTTGTTAATTCCTGCTTACCTGTTTCTGGGTCAATCTTTCCTATTTCACCTACTTCAACTTCTAGTCCATAATCTTCTCTTGTCTTTCCTTTCTCTGCCATCAACCTTTTTATAAGTTTTGCAATTCTCGTAGTAATTTCAATATTATCAGCAAGTTGTTCTCTTGTTGTCTCTGCTTCTATATTAAAATTGTGAGAGGCATCAATTGCAAAAGATGTAAATCCAGCTTCAACCTCTTTTTTAACAATTTCCTCTGCTGATTTAATAGCTTCAGATGTATTTTCAGGAATCGTTATGTGATCACCATGAATGCAATAGGGTGTATTAAAATCAATTTTATGAGCTATCTCTTTCACATAATTTGCATATTCTTCAGGTGGTTGCGCAGTATATCCAGTCTCTGATTTCGCAATTTCAAATATTATCGCAGCATCTGCTTCTTTTGCAGCCTCCATTACACCATGTAAGCAATGTCTAATTCTTACATTTACTGCCATTGCAATTACATCTTTATCCCTTAATGCATTAAACATTAATTTTCCTGAAATAGGTTTATTGTAGTTCATTTTCTCTCCTTCCTATAAATTTTTAATATTACATAATAATTACTAAACATCAAGCTTCATTTACATATATTTTTAGATAATATTTAATTTTATTCTAAATACAATTATATTGCAGAAATACTTTTTAAAAAAAATATGCAAGAATTGCTCCAATTGCTAAGAATGGAGCAAAAGGTATTTCATCCTTTATCTTTTTTATTTTAAAAATTAATAAAAAAATGCTGAATAACCCACCAATTATAAATCCTATTGCAATAGCTACTACTACTTTTTTACCTAGTAGAATTCCTAAAAAAGTAGCAAGCTTTACATCACCCATTCCCATACCCTCAGGATAGATCAGTGAGATTATTAAAAAAAATAAACCTGCACAAACTGAAAATATTACCCACTGCATTGTTTTATCAGGAAAGAATAAAATCTGTAAAGCAAGTCCAATTATTATAGATGGAACAATTATCTTATTAGGTATTATTCTATGTTTGATATCTATAAATGAAATTAAAATTAAGATTGTTCCAAAAAATATTGCAGGTAATAACTTTAATGGTTGCTTTTTAAAGGTCACAAAATAGAAATAGCAAAAGGGGTAATAAATTGATGTTAATATTTCTAAAAATAGAGAGATTAGTGGAAAAGTGTGATCACATTTTAAGCATTTCCTTTTATTTAAAATGTAATCTAAAAAGGGTATAAAAAAATATCTGGTTCTTACCTTACAATGGGGACATAATGAAAAAAATCTTATATAAATATTATCCCCAATATTTTTATCTATTGCATTTTCATATAAAAAATTATTAAGGAATTTACCAATCAAAGAGCCAGAATATATAAATAAAATTATAAAAACAAAATCATTCATTACATATATTTGAACTATTTAAGAGATGTGTTTACAACCATACATTTAATACACCTGATAAATAAATTTTAATTTAACTAAGAGATAAATTTTCCATTTGAATATTTTATATTTGGTTCTTTACTAATACAGGTAAATATATAAACTGTCTCTTTCCCGGTATAAAGATAAGGTTTACCCCAGGGATCTTTTTCAGGAATAGATCCAATATATTCTTTATCAATTAATTCTTTCAAGCAAATATTCAATTCCCCATCTTTAACAGGATAAGTTTTATTAGTTTTAAAATATTGTTCAAGAGCAAATCCTATATTTTCAAAATCCTCTCTAACCTTCAATATCCTTTTTCTCTCCAAAATTTCAAAATAAAAAGGAACAAAAATAGATGCTAATATAGCCAGAATTAAAATAATCACAAAAAGTTCAATTAGACTTAGTCCAGATTCACCTTTCATCGGAAATCCTATTTCTTAAAACTTTTAAAAATATCAAGAGCTGTATACACATCTCTTAAATATTTCAGTTTGCTTTTAATGTTTATATAAAATTCTTTATATTTTTTATGTATTTTACTACAGGAAATTGATAAAGTGAATATAAATCGGATTATTAGCTACTAATCATTTAAATTTTATGGAGTATCTATTGCCAGGATGACGATTAATAATATCTTTTAATTCGAGTAATGTAAGAATATTCCCAGCCTTAGCAATACTAAAATCACATTTTTTAACAATTTCGTCTATATGTTGTGGAAAATCATCCAATATAAAATATACTTTTTTCTCCTCATTTTTCAGGTTTTTAATTAGAGAGTCTATATTTAATGATTTTTTATATCCAGTTTCTTTTTTGGTTTCCTTTCTTATTTCTTCTTTACTTTTTCTTCTTTTTCTTTCTTCGTAATCTTTGATATTTTTTATCTCAAGTCCAAATTCCTCAAGAATATCATCTACACTTGTAACCAATTTTGCTCCATCCTGGATTAATCGATTTACACCAATTGAATTCTCATTAAAAATCGCACCAGGAACAGCAAAAACTTCCCTTCCTTGATCAAGAGCAAAATTTGCTGTAATTAAAGCTCCACTCCTCTCCCCTGCTTCTACAATTACAACTCCATAACTTATTCCACTAATTAATCTATTTCTTCTCGGAAAATTTAATCTTTCAGGAGGAGTTCCAAGGGGAAATTCACTTACTATACTTCCTTTACCAATTAATTCTTTATATAAATCCTTATTTTCCTTTGGATAACAAATATCTAATCCATTTCCAAAAATAGCAATGGTTCCACCAATCTCATCTTTTGCTCCAATATGAGCAGCTGTATCAATTCCCCTGGCAAATCCACTTACAATCGTTATTCCTAATGATGAAAGTTGATTAGCCAATTGACATGCAGCACTTTTACCATACTTAGTAGCTCTTCTACTACCTACAATTGAAATTGCTTGCGAAAGATTAGTAAGTTTGTCACCCATGTAATAAAGAATTGGTGGAGGACTGTATAATTCTTTTAATAATGGAGGGTAATTCAAATCATCAAAAAGCATTATTTTTGCACTCATTTTCTTCAATCTTATTATCTGGCTTTTAACCCAGATATCTATATTATGCTCATCTGAGAAGGAATTTTTAGTGTTATGAATATTTTGTTCATTATTTTGATCATTTTTAAATTTAAATTCTAACTGATTATTCTTTCGAACAAAATTCCAAATTTTGTTTAATTCACCAAACTGTTCATATAATATATAAAACTTTCGAGGTGTCATACCTTTGACAGCCATTATCTTCATAACAAGTATTTCTTTTTCATATTTCTTCATTAGGTTATTGACTTCAACCTCTTCTGTATATTTAATTTAGAATGTTTGATAATATATTATTATTAGAAATATTTTTTATCTGAAACCCGATATTGAATAGCTTCTGAAATATGATTTATTTTTATATCCTCGCTTTTATCCAGGTCAGCAATAGTTCTGGATACTTTTAAAATTCTATAGTAGCCTCTTCCACTTATACCCATTTTCTCTATCGCCATCTCAAGAAGTCTTTTTGCATCTTCATTTAACTTACAATACTTAGAAACATGTTTTGTATTCATGTATGCATTACAACTTATCGCATCTTTTAAAAACCTCTTTCTTTGCACAGCTCTTGCCTTTTGTACTCTTTTTCTAATATCAGCAGAGCTTTCATTATCAGAATCTCCTGTTAAATCCTCTTTTGATAATCTTGGAACAAAAACATGTATATCAATTCTATCTAAAAGTGGTCCCGATAATCTTTTCTTATAGTTAGATATTTGATAATATGAACATCTACACTTATTAAAACTATCTCCTAAAAAACCACATGGACAGGGGTTTGCTGAAGCAATTAGCATAAATTTTGATGGATATGTAAAAGATGCTTTATTTCGAGAAATTATAACTTTTCCATCCTCCATTGGTTGTCTTAAAGATTCTAAAGCACTTCTACCAAATTGAGGTATCTCATCTAAGAACAAAACTCCATTATGAGCTAATGAAATTTCCCCAGGTTTTGGATAATTACCCCCACCTATTAATCCTATATCAGTTATTGTGTGATGAGGACTTCTAAAGGGCCTATTCTTCATTAAATGTGAATTGGAAGATAATAATCCTGATATAGAATATATTTTAGTTACTTCCATAATCTCATCAAAAGTCATTTCAGATATAATTGTTGGAATTCTTCTAGCTAACATGCTCTTACCAGCTCCAGGAGGACCTGTTAAAATAACGTTGTGACCTCCTGCTACTGCAATCTCCAATGCTCTTTTAACCTGAAATTGCCCTCTTACATCTCTAAAATCAATATCATCATTTGGGATTCTTTTTAAAAGACTTTTTCTATCAATATTTACTGATTTGATATCAATTTTATTTGATAAAAAATCCACAACCTGATTTAGATTTTCAACAGGAATCACTTTTATTTCAGAAATCATAGCTGCTTCTATAGCATTTTCTTTTGGAATTATTAGATATTCTTTCCCTTCATTTTTACAATTAATTGCCATTGATAAAGCACCTTTTAGTCTTTTTATATCACCATTGAGAGAAAGCTCACCAACAAACATATATTTTTCAAGATTGTCTATATTTAACTGTTTTGTTGCTAACAAAATACATAAAGCAATTGGTAAATCATATGCTGGTCCCTCCTTTTTTAAATCTGCTGGTGCTAAATTGACTGTAATTCTCTCTAGAGGAAAATGAAATTCAGAAGATGATATTCCAGCTCTTACTCTCTCTTTTGATTCATTTACTGCTTTATCAGGTAACCCAACAATGTGAAAACTTGGTAAAGATTTTGTGAGGAATACTTCTACTTCAACTTTAAATGCATCAAGTCCAAAAATACCACTAGAGTCTAACCTTGCTAACATATTCATTGTTTTAATTTTAAATATTATAGAAATGATTTAAATATTAGGTTTCTAAATTATTTTATCAAAAAATACATAATTATGCAAATATATATTAATATAAAAATGTATTATATTTTTATTGAATTAGCAAATCTTTAAAAAAAATAAATGTGATATAACTATTTTTAGTTTTGAATATATATTTAATAAAATGAATTAGTTCTAAGTTTTTTTTATCTGTAAATAATTTAAAAATTAAAAAAAAGAAGGGAGGTGAAAAGATGCTTCAGGTTATATGGCATTATAATGTAAAAGAAGGAAAATACAATGATTTTAAAAATTGGATTTTAGAAATCCAAGATAAATGGTCTCAAATACAGTCACCCGGTTGGAAATATTTAGGAACTTACTGTACTGTTCTTAATATGGGTATACTTGATTGGCAGGATAGATATGAAATAGAGAATATGGCAGCTTTTGATACTCTTAGAGAATATGAAAATGAAGAATATACTAAGATTATGAAAGAATTTTATAGTTTCGTTGATTATAATTATTATACGAAGATTGAAGTAATAAGAGATGTTGCAACCATAAAGATATTAGAAGGAACATAATAAGATTTTACTTATTTATAAATTCATTGAGTCCACCAGTATGAAGTATAAATTAATTACTGAAAAAATAGGTATCCAAAGGTTGAATTGACTAATATGATTAGGAAAAGGATTGCTTAAAATATTCTTAATTAATTTTGTTGTTTCATTAAATCATATATAATAAGAAATCCTTTGGAAATTTCTGGAATATAAAAAGTGAATATATTCTTTATAGTTGGTTTAATCTCAAATGCTTCTGTGTGTCCAATAATTTTTAAAATTACAAGATGGCAATTATCCTCACCTACTGCTTCAGCAAGTCTAATACTTTCTGTATGAGGAATTGAGATATCAGGATAACCATGAGCTATTAGTAGGTATGATTTTAAATTATCTATTTTATTGATAGGTGAAAGTTCCTCTATATATTTTTTTATTTTGGGATTTAATTTATCAATTAAAACTTTAACTTTTTTATAATCTTTATTGGTTAAAAGTTTATAAATATTTAATCCTCCCTCCCCTAATTTTTCTTTTAAAACATCTACATTAGCTCTGAGATTCTCTAATTTCAAATTAGAAATTTCATCTAAAATTTTTCTATCGTTTTTATTTTCAATTAAATCCAAATTAAATTTAATAAAAAGCCATTTACCATGTTCATAAGGTTTTAAACATCCACTTTCATCTTTATATTCATAATATCCAGTTGTCACATAAGCTATCACATTTTTTAGATCATAATACCCACCATAACAGAAAACAAACTTAACCAAGTCCCTTATTTGATCATCAGAAGCTGCTAATATTGCTGGTCCAACACCATAACTAAAACTCATAATTCCTATCTTATCTTGGTGAACATAGTTAGTTAAGCTATGCAAATATTTAAAACTATCTACAATTTCCTCAATATCAGAAACTCTGATTCTTTGTGATTTCATTCCTAAAAAATCAGGAACTAAAACCACAAATCCTGAGCGAACTAATGAATGTATCAGGGGAATTAAACGGGTATCATCTTTTCCTTCTGAAGCAAGACCATGAACAAAGATTAATGCAGCATGTTTCTTAATATCATCTGGTCGATAAAGATCTGCTGATATTACTCTTTTACTGCTTTTAATTTCTAATTCAGTTGATAAATGCTTTTCTTCAAATAAGTTTATAGGTTTTATTTTTTCTGGACCAAATAAATCTAATAGTAAAAGGATTGCTTTTAATGACCTATTAATTGGCTTGAAAAAAATTAATATAAGAATGGAAAAGAAAATAAAAATTGTTAATATTTTTATTAATACTTTTAAAAATCTCTTTTTAACCATTTTTTTATTATCCTATTATTTTATTAATCAATAATTAATATGTATTATTAACATTACAAATAATCCTTAATGTAGATAATTATAATTGAAATATGTAATAATAAAATTCTAATAATCTTATTTATAAATAGATTCTATTAATTAATTATTGTAATTTTTCTAAAATTCATAAAAAATTTTTGATTGTAAAATGATATCTAATAATTTTACTAAAGAATTTTATTCTAAGAATATTTAATATTATGAGAATATTACTTATAAATCATTTTCCATTAGAAGGTTCAGGGAGTGGTATTTATACTCAAAATGTGGCTGATGTGCTTTTAAAATTAGGTCATGAAGTAATGGTTATAGCACCTGACCACAAACAAGTAACAAATAAGGATTTTCTAGTGAGATCTATAATATTCTCAAATGGTGTTAATAAGAACTTTCATTTACCATTCAACTTTCCTTGTTTTACTACACATCCATTTAGTAATACTACTTTTTATGAACTAACAGATACTCAAATTTCAGATTACACTAATACTTTATTAGACTTTATTTATAAAGCTAAAGAAGATTTTAATCCTGACATCATACATGCACAACATCTCTGGATTTCCTCATATTGTGCTAAAAAAACAGGAATACCTTTTTGTACAACCTGCCATGGTACCGATTTAATTGGATTTAGAAAAGGTAAAAGGTATAGAAATATGACAATTGATGCTGTTAAATCAGCTTCATTTATTATTGCAATTTCCAATCAAGTTAAGAAAGATATACTAAATTTATTTGATATTAGTGATAAAAAGATAAAGGTAATATCTAATGGTTTTAACTCAGATATATTTAGAATAAAAGAGATAGATCGTCAAAAACTTTTAAATGAACTGGGATTACCTTTAGAAGTAGGAAAGGTTATTTGCTTTGTTGGAAAACTTACTCATTTTAAAGGTGTAGATGTTCTCATTAAGGCAGCATCAATCTATGAAAAAGTCTTAGATAATGTTATTACTTTGATTGTTGGTTATGGAGAGTTATACGATGAACTCGTAAATCTTGCTAATGAAATGGGATTAAAAAGGTTTTATTTTTTAGGTCATCATGATCAAAATGTGGTTTCAAAGATCTACAATTTAGCTGATTTAGCTGTTGTTCCATCCAGGGGAGAGGCTTTTGGTTTAGTTGCTATAGAAGCACTCGCTTGTGGGACTCCAGTTATAGGGACAATTAATGGTGGTCCACAAGATTTTTTAAATGAAGAAGTTGGAGCACTTGTAAAACAAGATTCACCAGAAGATTTAGCAAAAAAAATTATTAAAGAGATAAAATCAGATTCAAAGAGTAAAAAGGGTAAATTGGCTGCAAAATATGCCTTAGAAAATTTTTCCTGGAGAAAAAATGTAAAAGAATTAATAGATATTTATAAAAAAGTTATAAAATAACAAATTTAAATATTAGATAGGCTTGGTAAAATATGAAGGTGAAAATATTTGCTACACTGAGACAGTATGTGAACTCCAAGGAAGTAGAGGTGAATGCGAAAGCTGGTGATAAAGTGCGAGATGTACTTGAGAAACTTGTAGCCAACAACCCTGAACTAGGTAAACGGATATTTGATAAAGAAGGTAACCTCCAGCGATCAATAAGGGTTTTGGTCAAAGGTCGCAACATAGAATTCAAAGAGGGTTTAAATACAATCTTAAAAAAGAATGATTATCTTGCACTTTTTCCACCTGTGGGTGGTGGTTAATGATAACTAGCTAAATCCATATTACTTGAAGTTACTCATCTACTAACTTTCAGCTAGTTGCGACTTAGTGCTAAAAAGGCAGTTGGCAGTCGAACATCAACTGCCAACTGCCTTATATTTTGATCTCTCACTATCTCTGCGAAGAAATGGGCTACTCGATGATCTCTAACTCCTTAAGTTTACTTTCAGGCACAACACCATTCTCCCAGCCACGGAAAGTGTAGTACTCTTCTAGCATCTCATCCAGCTCACATACCGAACCCGCTGCTGCTCCTGTTCCCGGTTCTTCTAAGAAACGTTTCGGTAAATAGTCGGAACCTTCGCGGAATCCATTGAGGTTGTTGTAATATCGCTCCAGATTGTAGACTCGTTCCCCGATCTTCAGTAATCCATTGGCATCGAGTGGTACACCTGTAACCGCTGAGTATAGCCCAGCATACACATCTAGCGGAATAGCAAAAGTACCAAACTTGCAGACATTAAGGCTGTCTGTGAAACCGTATACATTCTGGAAGATCCCGACTAACTCGCCCTTACCCTTCCACTCCAGAGGGTCAACAGTGCTCGCTTCACCAAGAACGTAGCCAACGACCTCTGCTGCTGGGGTGTAACCACGCAGGTGACAAGCACCACGGTTTGATGTGGCGTAACCAATACCCATCCCTTTTAAGCCACGTGGATCATAAGCAGGAATGGACTGACCCTTGACAGTCATAGCAATACTGGGATCTCCCCATTTCTTCGAGCAAGGATCCATCCCTTCAGCTAAGTCATCGCCTAAACTTTTTCGGAAGGCAATATCCTTAATTAACTTCAACATAGCATTTGTATCTCCCCACTTGAGACCATCAACTAAACCTTTCTCAGTAGCTTCCATAGTCATAGCTAAAGCATCACCAGTCTCGATAGTATCCAAGCCATAATCATTGCAACGATCAATCATTGCAGCAATGGCATTAGGATCACTATTACCACACATTGCACCAAAAGCCCACACTGATTCATACTCCATGCTCTCCATATGAAGTCCCTTGTGCTTGCCTTTAGTAATTTCTACTTCCTTTTTGCAAGCCACAGGACACATATAACAAGTTGGACTCTTTACCCATATTGTCTCTGATACAGTTTCCCCACTAACATCCTCTATCTCTGGGAAATCAGTACGTTTAGCATTGTAGGTTGGGTAAGCCCCAATTTCGTTTACCATATTTGCTAAAACATTTGTTCCATAAGTATGTAGATCACCTGTCTTTGGTATGGTTGTGGGTACTTCCCTGATCTTATCTAAGGCTTTTTTATTAGCTGCTTCAAATATCTCTGCATCCACTGGCTTTGGCATATTCACTCTGTCTCCTTTAATGACGATGCATTTTAGATTTTTACTCCCCCCTACAGCACCAGTACCACCCCGTCCAGATGCTCGATTATTAGCATTTATCCAAGCAGCAAAGTTCACAAGGTTCTCCCCAGCAGGACCAATAGACATAATTCCTACATCTTCTCCATACTTCTGGCGCATTAATTTAACAGTATCATGAACACCCTTACCCCACATGTGTGAAGCGTCGTAGAGAGTGACCTTCCCATTCTCTACATAAGCATAGGTTGGCTTCTCAGCTTTTCCTTTAAAGACCAGACCATCGAAGCCAGCCCACTTAAGCTTCGCACCCGTCCAACCGCCCATATGGGAATCAGTACAGGTTCCTGTTAGTGGAGACTTAGTAACAACAGATAGCCTACCGCTAGCTCTAGTTGCTGTACCTGTCAATGGACCTACCATCACACATAAAATATTATCTGGAGAGAAAGCTTCGACCTCCGGTCCATTGTCGAAGAGAAACTTCACTCCCATGCCTCGTCCACCAACATACTTGCGTGCTATTTCCTCATCGATCTCCTCATACTTGATCTCACCATTGGTAAGGTCAATGCGAGCAATTCTATTAGCATAACCTCCTAACATATTCTTACCTCCTTTCAAGTCTTTTTAACTTTAAGTATCAAAAGGTTTGTTGTCTACGCTAACTGAAAAAACCTTATTTTATGTGAATTACCTCCTTATTTAAAAATAATATTTATAGATTTTTAAGATGAATTTTATGGATTAAATAGAGAGATTTATATTTTTTTAAGATATTTTTTAATTTAACATAAAAATAAAAAAAGGAGGTTATTTTATTTATAGCCTCCTTTGCGTAATGGCGGGTATGAGAATTGCTCCTCATACCTTATCGTTCATCAATCCCATTAGGACTGTATGAATCGGAGCTCACTTATTGTGATTTTAAAGATTATGGATTCTTTCAAATTAAATAATTTTTTTATATTTAAAAATCATGTGCTAATTTCTAATTTAATAGAATAAAATTATTATATCACACTATTGTGAACTATAGGATACCAATTTTTCATTAGAAACATAATGATGGAAAAGTTTAAAATGCATTAGGAATAAATCTTATTTTAGCTTGTTTAATTCCCTGTGGTAGATATATAGAAATAACATCAAAACGAGTATTCAAATTTTGATATTGGTTATTAAATATTAAAAAATGTTGTGCAATTTTCTTAATTCTATTCTGTTTAAAATAGTTTACTGACTCAAAAGGCTTTCCAAAAGTAAGTGAGTTCCTGGTCTTTACCTCAACAAAACATATCTTGTTGTCTTTTAAAGCTATAATATCTATTTCCCCTAACTTACATCTATAATTAACATCTATTATTTGATAACCCTTTTTTATTAAAAAATTTTTAGCTAAAATCTCTCCCTGTCTTCCAGTTATCATAATAATTTTCAAAATTTTAAATACTTATTGTTATTAAAAACAATATTTCACAAATTATAAATAATTAATACTTTCTACCAACTGATTTATAACACATTATTAAATAATATCAGAATATGACAATTTGTGCAAATATTTATTTATATATAAGTGTGAAATACTTGTATAAAAATTAAGTGGTCAGAAGTTTTGTAGGTATGACTATTTGATAGGGCCAAAACGATTTAATGGCCAGCGTCTAAAAATAGCTCTTCCAATTATCATATCTTCAGATATAGGACCAATCCAACGACTATCCTGGCTATTTCCCCTATTATCACCAAGTACAAAAACTGTACCTTCTTTGATATCAAAACTAAATGATTGACCAACATTTTGGTAGATTGCATAGTGCTCCTCATAAGCTTGACCATTCAAAATTACATGACCATCCTCAGTTATTTCAACATGATCACCTGGAACTCCTATTACTCTCTTAATCAGCTGTTTCTCTATCCCAGAAGGATTATTAAAAACCACTATCTCACCCACTTTTGGTGAACGAAATCTATAGGTAATTTTTTCTACCAATAAATTATCACCCATTAAAATTGTAGGTTCCATAGATGATGTGGGTATCATATAGGTATGGATAATAAATGTCCTTATCAAAATAGCAATTATTACAGCAATTGCTATTAAAAATATATATTCAAAAAAGGAGGGAAGTAAACTTTTCTTTTTTATCACTCTTTAACAGTCTCTTTTAATTAATTTAACCTTAATCTAATTAAAATTTTTATGTTGTTTTACATTTCTCATTATGCTCTTAGAGCAATCTTACCTTTAAACTGCATTTTTATTTTTTACATTTTTAGTAGTTTCTTTTCTTTTAACTTTAGCTTTTTTCCCAGTTCTTTCCCTCAGGTAATATAACTTAGCTCTTCGAGTCTTACCTTTACTAACTAATTCAATTTTCTCAATCACAGGTGAATTTATTGGAAAGATTTTTTCAACTCCAATCCCATATGAAATTTTTCTTACTGTGTACGTTCTATTTATGCCAGAACCTTTTATTCTAATCACAATTCCCTGAAAAACCTGTATCCTTGTACCTTTGCCTGTGCTTACATTTATGTGTATTTTTACAACATCACCAGGTTGAAATTCTGGAATTTCTTTTTTTAGATATTTTTTTTCAATATTTAATATTTCTATCAATTTATTCTCCCTATCATATTTGAACCATTATAGCACTAAAAAAACAAAAGTAAAGATTCTCTGAATAGCTTTGTGGTATATTTTCACAGGCATTTTTAACTAAGAAAATATACCACAAAGCTCTGCAAATTTATTTAATTATTTTTTTTTATTATTTTAATAAATCAGATCTTAATTTTTCTGTTTTTATTTTTGCTTGTTTTTTCCTCCACTCTGCAATTTTTTTATGATTTCCACTTAACAATATTTCTGGGACTTCAATTCCCTCAAAATTTGCTGGTCTCGTATATTGAGGATAATCAAGCAAATTACTAAAAAAAGATTCCTCATCAAGAGATTTAATATTTCCTAGTACTCCTGGAATTAGTCTTACTACACCATCCACTAAAACCATAGCTGCTACTTCACCTCCAGAAATGACATAATCTCCAATAGAAATCAATCTGTCAACCAATACTTTTTTTACTCTTTCATCAACACCCTCATATCTTCCAGATATAATGATTAGCTTTTTAAAAGAAGAAAGTGATTTCAATGTTGATTGATTAAGTCTCTTTCCATCAGGTGATAATAAAATTACACATATTTCTTCCCTTTTTAACCCAGAATCTTTTACAATTTCTCTTACTGCATTAAAAATCGGTTCTGGCATCATTATCATCCCAGGTCCACCACCATAAGGTTCATCATCAACTCTACCATGTTTTAAGGGTGAATAATCCCTTAAGTTGTGTATTTTTAAAGAAAAAATATTTTTTCTGAGTGCTCTTGTAATAACTCCATATTTAAAAACGGATTCAAACATATCCGGGAATATAGTTAATATATCAATCTGCATTTTAGTCTTTTAAAATATTAAATTTTTAATTTTCATACAGTCTAAAATTAGATATCTTCCATTCCTGCCATCATCTTAATTACCATTTTTTTGCTATTTAGGTCTATTTTTTTCACAATATCTTTAATAGCTGGAATTAGATACTCCTTCTTTTTACAGGTGTCCCCCTCTTTCCTAACTATATAAATATCATTAACTTTTGTTCTCATTATTTCTTCAATTTTGCCTAAATGCCTATCATTTTCATCATACACGTCCAAACCTATGATCTGATAGATCCAATAGCTATTAGCAGGAAGTTTTGGAGATTTACAGGATGGTATAAATAGAGAAGATCCCTTTAATTCTTGAGCTTTTTCTCTTGTGTTAACCTCATAGAACTTTATAGTTGCGATGCCGCCATCACAGACTATCTTCTCTATCAATAGTCTACTTTTTTCAAATAGATCTTCTTGTAAATAGAGAACAGTATTTCTTTTTAAATTTTTGGGGTAATCAGTAAAAAGTTTAATTAAAACTTCTCCTTTAATCCCCTTTGGTTTTATTATTTTTCCAATCTGATGGGATTTCAGGTTCAACTTCCTATTTACAGTTAAAAATCAGACTCAAACAATTCTATAATTAAAAATTAGTCGATTATTTGAACTATGGCGACCTTTCCATTCTTTGTAGCTACAGCTTTAATAATTACTCTTAATGCATTGGCTATTCTTCCCTTTTTGCCAATAACTTTTCCTACATCAGTTTCTGAAACTTTTAGCTGTAAGATAATCGATCTTCCCTCTCCTACTTCATTGACTTCAACCTTATCTGGTTCGTCAACTAAAGCTTTTGCAATATACTCTAATAGTTCTTTCATTTTTCACCTCTACTTTTAAAAAACCTATTTGGTTTCAATTCCGGCAATGCTTAGTAATTTCTCCACAGTTCTTGTGGGAATTGCACCTCGCTTTAGCCATTTCTCTACCTTCTTTTTCTCAATTTTAACTTCGGATGGCTCAGAAAGTGGATTATATGTACCAACAATTTCAATAAATCTGCCATCTCTTGGCATCTTTGCATCTGCAACAACTACTCTATAAAAAGGTTTCTTCCTTGCCCCCCTTCTTGTTAGTCTGATTTTAACTGCCAATAACACCTCCTAATTTATTTTTATTTATAGATTAAGGGAATTATAACACTTTTTTGAAATTTATCAACTATTTAAACTTTTCTTACTCATCTTAAATAATAAAAAATTATTAATAATCACTTAAGTTAAATGTTAAAAATAATTACTAAATTATGCAATTCTTTCTGAAACAATCTTTGAAGTGCCATCTGGATTCATTGATACACCATATAATACATCAGCCATTTCTATAGTTCTTCTTTGATGAGTAATTATTATGAGTTGGTGTTGTTTTTTAAATTTCTTTACTAAATTTATAAATCTTTTTAAATTTACTTCATCAAGAGCTGCATCTACTTCATCTAAAATATAGAAAGGACTTGGCATAAGCTTAAATAATGCAAAAATAAAAGCAATAGAAGCTAACGCTTTCTCACCACCTGAAAGAAGGGAAATTGCTCTATTTTTGATTCCACCAACATTTACCTTTATATCAACTCCATTTTCTTCTTTATTTTCTGTCTTGATCAATTCCAGATGTGCATCTCCTTTTGGGAAAAGTGTTTTAAAAAGCTCTCTAAAATATATGTCCACTTTTTCAAAAGATTCTAAGAAAAGATTTTCCATCTGTTTGCCCATTTCTGATAATAATTTCAATAAGTCTCTTTTTGCATTCGTTAAATCTTTTATCTGTTCATTTAAAAATTTTCTTCTATCATCAAGCTTCTGATAATCTTCTAATGCAATCGGATTTATTGGACCTATTTCATATAATTCTGCTTTAAAATTATTTATCCCCTTCTGTATTTTTTCTATGTCTAATACCTTAATAGACTCCTTAACTGCTTTATCTATAGATTCATAACCCAATCTTCTTAATTCATTAGTTTTAGACTGTATATTTATTTTTAATTGAGCTTTATCTAAATTTAAAATTTGGTATTCTTCTCTCAGTTTCTCTATCTTTTCTTTTTTATATCTTACTCTTTTACTAATTTCTTCTCGCTTGATCTCATAATTTTCAAGTTTGCTTCTATCTCCTCTATTAATCTCTTTCAACATTTTAGCAATATTTCTTGAAATATTTTCCATCCTGATAAATATATCTTCTAAATAATTTGCCTTTTTTCTGACATTTTCCACTTCATCAAGAGCTTTTTTTCTATATGCTTTGTCACTTTTTATAATAATATCTTTTTTTCTCAAACTATTAAGCTTAACTTCAAGGTTACTCTTTCTTTCCTCAAGCACAGATATTGAGACTTCTATAGAATTTAATTCACTTAAAATATCTTTTTCATCATTTATTAATTTATTTATCTGTTGTGGAATATCTTTAATGTCTGAAAATCCTTTCTCTAACAAACTCAAAATAGATTCATATTTTTTAGAGATTTCCTGGTTATTTTTTAGCTCTGATTTAATATTTATTAACTTTGACTCACTATAATTTATAATCTCCTCAATTTTTTTGTTTTTAAAAGAAATATTTGATGTAGTATCCCTATTCTTATTTAATATATCTATGGGTTCAGAAAAGATTGATTTATATTCACGAATTTTTAAAATCATCTCATCAATATTCTCTTTTAACAGATTTAGATTTCTGGATAATAATGGTAGACTATCAGAAGTTTTAGTTGATAACTTTAAAAGCAAAGATTGTAATTCCTCTTCTTGTTGATCATAAATTATGTTTTTCTGAGCTATTTTTTCCCTTATTTCATATAGGTGAGTATTTTTTTCTCTTTGTTTCTCTTTTTTAGATTTTATCTTATTTTCTATATCTTCCAATTTTGATTTAAATACATTTATATCTAATTCATCTGTAACTTTACCCCGACTCAGAACTATACTTAAATCCTGCCACCCTTTAATCATTGATTTTAAATATTTGCTTTTCTCTGATACCAAAGATTTCCAACCTTTTATAGTAACTGTATTTTTTTCTATTTTATATAGATAATCAAAATCATTTTGAAGTTTATCTGAGAGATCTCTTATTTTTTCCGCAATTTCATTTTTAGTAGATTCTAATTTATTTAAGTCTGTTCTTAAATTATCAATTTCTGCTCTTGTTATTTCCTCTTTTTCTATAATACCTTCTTCTCTATTTTTAAGATCACACAGAATTGTGACGGTTAATGATAATTCCTTCTCCCTTAATTGTTTTTCTAATTCTGAAAATCTTTGAGCAACTTCAGCCTGCTTTTTTAAAGGCTTTAGTTGTCTATTTACCTCAGATACTATATCTTTCAATCTAAAAATATTGACATCAGTCTTTTTTAGTTTTCTAAAAGCTTTTTTCTTCCTTATTTCGTATTTTGTTACACCACAAGCATCCTCAATGAGATGCTTTTTTTCCTTAGGATGACTAGTTAAAACATTATCAAGTTCACCCTGATTTATAATTGATTTAAATTGTTTGCCCAATCCAGCACTGGCAATAAGAGACTTTATGTCAATAAGTCTACAAGGTACATCATTCAATAAATACAAATTGCTTTCATCTTTAGAAGCTTGACGTTGGATTGAGACCTCTTGAAAATCTAAAGGTAGAGTATTATCTTCATTATTTAGAACTAATCTAACAGTGGCAATATTAAGAGGAGACCTTACAAGACTTCCCAAATAGATAACATCTTCCATGCTTATACCTCTGAGTGATTTGGGGCTTTGTTCTCCTAATACCCAGGAAATTGAATCAACAATATTGCTTTTCCCGGCTCCATTTGGACCAACTATTGCTGTAATTCCTGGATTAAAGACAATTTTAGTTTTTTCAGCAAATGATTTAAATCCGTATAGTGTAACTTCTTTTATAAACATGCTACAAATTTTAGAATAAATTATTTATATATTTTTAGAAATTTTCATTAATGCTAATTTTGCTGCTTCTTGTTCAGCATCTTTCTTGCTACTACCCCATCCCTCACCAATCACTATTTTATCTAAAAAGGTTTTTGCTAAAAACATTTTAGCGTGGTCAGGTCCTTCTTCTTTTAAAATTTTATAACTTAACTTACCAACCTTCTTCTGGGATAGAATCTCCTGCAGTCTTGTTTTATAATCATCTAAAAAGGGTTTTTTTACCTCATCATCTATTTTTTTAGAGTATAGATTGATAACCCACTTTTTTGTCTTTTTAATACCTAAATCTAAATAAATAGCTCCTATTAATGCTTCTAAGGCATCGGCCAGTATGGAATCCTTCTTCCTCCCACCTGATCCATCCTCATTTTCTCCTAAAATAATTACTTTTCCTAAGTCTATATCTTTAGCTAATTGAGATAATGTATCACCACTCACTAAATTTGACTTTATTTTTGCAAGTTCTCCTTCATTTTTTGTTGGAAATTTCTGATATAAATAAGAAATGATTATTAATGAAAGAACTGAATCTCCTAAAAACTCCAATCTTTCATTTGTTTCTGTATTTTCATCAATATCATGTAAATAGGAGCGATGAGTTAATGCTTTAATTAAAATTTCTTTTTTTTTAAATACCAGTTTTTGATCTTTAGCCCAGTTTATTATTTGCTCTGTATTCATATATTCTATACTTTTAAAAATTAAAAAAAATTATCTAATCAGTTAGTTTATCACAAACAAGTTCGGTTGTTAAAGATAATCAAATGCATTTCAAGATTTTCTCTCATTTTCTTTTAATAAAATAAAAGCCTTTAGTAATAAATAATTGCTAAAGGCTTTTAGTTGACAAAGTTAAAAAATTTAGAGATTAAACTGCAGACTGAATATAATTTATTACATCATTTACACTTAAAACTTTTTCTACATCCTCATCTGGTATTTCTATATTAAATTCCTCCTCTATAGCCATAACTATTTCCACTATATCTAACGAATCTGCACCGAAATCCTCTAAAAATTTTGATTCAAATGATATTTTTTCCTCTTCAATATCTAAAACATCAGTAATTAATTTTTTTAATTTTTCAAAAATTTCATCCCTTTCCATATTACCTCCAAATATTTTTTTAATTCTTTTGACGAGAAATATCCTTTTTAGTTTCAAATAAATATAGTTATTTCCTATCTATCCTCTTTCAAATACTTACTTATTTCACTTTTTAAATTGATTATCATTTCACTATTTATCACTTGTTTAGCAACTCTAATAGAATTTTTTATTGCTTTAGATTTTGATCTACCATGAGCTTTTATACAAATACCATCTATTCCCACAAGTTGAAGACCACCATATTCTCTGTAATCAAATTTTTTCTTTAAACTTTTCAGTGAGGGCTTTAATAGATATGCACATATCTTACTTACTGTATTAGTGAGAAATGTATCTTTTAATTGATTAAATAGCATTTCTGCAGTTCCCTCCATAGATTTTATAACAATATTTCCTATAAAACCATCACATACTATAACATGGGCTTTTCCATCTAATATTTTGTGACCTTCAATGTTTCCAACAAAATCTTTAATTGATTTAGAAATTAACTCATATGACTCTTGGACTAAGTGATTTCCTTTTGTTCTTTCTTCCCCTATACTCAGTAAACCAACCTTAGGTTTAACATCCACTAACAAATTTTTATATAAAATCTTCCCCATAATAGCAAATTGTAATAAATATATTGGTTTACAATCAACATTTGCACCTATGTCAATCAATAGTATTGGATTTTTAACAGTGGGTATAAATGCAGCCAATGCGGGTCTTTTTACACCTTTTATTCTCCCAATATTTAGAATAGCTGAGGCCATAACTGCTCCTGTTGGACCTGCAGAAATCATTCCATCTGCCACTTTATCTCTTACTAGTTTCGAACAAATATTTATAGAACTCTGTTTTTTTCTTCTTACAACTATTGCAGGACTTTCATCTTGCTCTATCTTTTGAGTAGCATTTAGAACTGATACCCTCTTCTTATCAAATATTTGCTTTGATAATAAACTATTTATCTTTTCTTCTTCACCAACAAGAATAATACTGAAATCTTCTTCTTCTAAAGATAGAATTGCTCCCTCAACTATCTCTTCGGGAGCATAATCACCTCCCATGGCATCTATTGCAATTGTAATTTTTTTTATTTCTTTTTTATTCAACCTTTAATTTTCCTTGCTAGTTACATGTGACATCCTCTCTCCAATTAATTCCATAAAAGAATTATTGAAGAATTTGAATATAGTTTCTCCCTTTATATTTCACTCAATTCCCCTCCCTTTATGGGAGGGGGTAGGGGGAGGGTAAAATGTCTTCGAAACCATGTCACAAATCTCAAAAAGTACAAATTTTATAAAAAGATATATTTAAATATCAAGTGCTTTCTTTAAACTATCAATTGAAACCTGCTCAGTAAGTATTTCTCTTAACCTATCTACCTTCTGAGGTTCATGTATTCTAAGATGTCCCACAATCTTCTCTGTTTTTTCAACTGTTGTAAGTGTGTCATAAGGTACTAATACCATAGGAACTCCTAATTCCTCCGCTCTTCCCAAAACGATAGCACTTGGTTGAAAACCGCCAGTTAAAATAAGGCACTTTGTTGAGGTTTCTAATGCTGCTAATTGAACATCAGCTCTATCTCCTCCTGTAATAACTGCTTTATTTGCTACTCTTCTAAAAAATCTCAATGCCTGTTCTTGACCCATAGCTCCAACCATAAATGCTTCAACAAGTTCATCTACAAAATCATGAGCACATAATACTTCTCCATTAAGATTCGTTGATAAATCTTTAACACTAATTGAGGAAAGCAGTTTATTTTCGATTACTGTACCAAAGACTGGGATGTCATTTTTATTTAAATAGGGAATTATATTCTCATCTATATATTCTATTTCGTCTCTTGGAATTATATTTATAATTACACCCAAGAAATGTTCTTTAAGTTGTTTTTTTATGAATAGTATCTCATCAACCATTCCCCATTTATATTTTGTTACTAAAATTACTTTTGAGGGAATCTCCTTGCATATTTGGGGAACTGAAACTCCTAATGCCAAACCATCATTTAGACTTCGGGCTCCTTCCATCAAAATTAAATCTACATCTTTAGACACCATTTTATGTGCTTCAACTATTTTATTCATTAAATTAGGTATTTCACCTCGTAAACCCTCAGTATATAATTCAGGAGTCAATATAATTGGTGAGTGATGAGATAAAATTTCACAAGTTCCCAAAACCTCACACATAAATTCAGCATCACCATCCATTATTGTATCCTTAACTTTTTTAGGATGTGTTCCAACAGGTTTAATAAAATTTAAATTATATCCCTGATTTTTCAAAATTAATCCTAATCCAGCACAAATTGTGCTTTTACCCGAAAATTCCTCATTTGAGACTATATAACATGTAACCATTTAATCACCCTCCTAAAGAAATTCTTACATCTGTAGCTACAGACCTTTTTCCTTTATCATAAACCATTAAAGGATTTATATCCATTTCTAAAATATTGGGAAAATCAGTTACTAACTGTGATAGCCTAAGTAATGAGTCTACTATTGAATCAATATCTGCTGATTTCTCTCCCCTTATTCCACGAAGAAGTGGAAAAGATTTTATCTCAGATATCATCTCCCAAGCCTCACTCTCAGTTATAGGAGCAACCCTAAATGAAACATCCTTTAATGCTTCTACATATATTCCTCCTAATCCAAACATAAGTAATGGACCAAATTGAGGATCTTTGTTCATCCCCAATATGACCTCCCTTTTAGCACTAATAAATTCTTGTAATATCACCCCCAATATTTTTGCATTTGGCATATATCTCTTTGCTTCCCATATTATATCATCAAAAGAATCTCTTAATTCCTGCTTATTCTTTATTCCAATCTTAACACCACCGACATCAGTCTTATGTAATATATCTGGAGAAGCAACTTTTAAAACAAGTGGATAACCAATTCTTTCTGCTATCTCAGTAGCCTGATTAATGTCCTTGGCTAATTCTGTTTTTGGTATTCTTATACCATACGCTTTTACAACCTCTCTTGCTTCTTCATCACTTAAAAATCTTTTGTCCTCAGAAATAGCGGTTGCAAAGATTTTTTGAACTTTTTCCCTATCAACATCAAATTTCTGATAAATCTTCTCTGGACTAACTACATATTTATGATATCTATTCATTGCAGCTAAAGATGCGATGGCTCTTTCTGGAAAGTGATAATTTGGTATTGAATTATCAATTAATATCTCTACACCTGCTTTTACATGATCTTTCCCCATAAAGCAAGCTATAATAGTTTTTTCTGTTCTCTTTGAAAGTTCAGCTAAACCTATTGCAGTTTCTTTTATCTGAGTTGGGGCTGCTGGAACCAAAATTGCTATCAGTGAATCAACATTTTCATCATTGATCAGCAAATTCGCTGCTCTTAAATACCTTTCTGCTAATGAATCCCCTAAAACATCCACTGGATTATAAACATTAGCTGCACTTGGTAGAAAACTTCTCAATCTATCAATTGTTTCTGAAGAAAATTGTGAAAGTATGATCCCATTTCTTTCACAAGCATCACTTGCCATTACTCCAGCTCCTCCAGCATTTGTAACTATTGCAGCTCTTCTTCCCAATGGTAATGGTTGATAAGCAAGTGCAACAGAATAATCAAATAAATCCTGAACTGATTGAGCGTGAATTACACCACTTTGTTTAAAAGCAGCATCATATGCAGCTTGCGAACCAGCTAAGGTTCCAGTATGTGATGAAACAGCTTTTGCACCTGAATCTGTACCACCAGATTTTACAAGAATTACCGGCTTCTTTTTTGAGACTTCAGAGGTAACTTTTATAAATTTCTCCCCTTCAGTTACTCCCTCTAAGTAACCAGTAATGGCCTTTGTTTTTGGGTCTTTTAAAAAATCCTCAAGAAAATCAACCTCGGTTAGATCAGCTTTATTTCCTAAACTTACAAATTTATGAAAACCTATTTTCTCCCCTATTGACCAATCCAAAATTGCAGCACACAATGCACCAGACTGAGAAAAGAATGAGATATTGCCTTTTTTTGGAGTATGAGTAGTGAAAGAAGCATTATATGGACTATCGGTATTTATTATTCCCAAACAATTCGGACCTACGATTCTAATTCCATTTGATTTTGCTATACTTGCTACTTCTTTTTCTAACTTTGAACCTTCAATTCCAGCTTCCTTAAAACCAGCAGAAATTATTACTGTAGCTTTCACCCCTTTTTTACCACATTCTTCCATAACTTTTGGAACAAATTTAGCAGGAACAACTATAACTGCCATCTCAACATCTACTGGAATATCTAATATTGAAGGATAACATTTAATAGCATGAATCTCATCAGCTTTTGGATTAACTGGAAAAAAGGGTCCCTTAAATCCTGAATTTCTAATGTTATCGAATATTAAATGTCCTACTTTATGTTCTTCTCTCGATACACCAATAACTGCTATAGAACTTGGGTAAAAAAGAGATTTAAGGCTCAAGTATCAACCTCCAACTTCTATTTTTTCTTTTTCTTTTCAACCTTTATTACTTCCATTTTATTATAATAACCACAATTAGGACATATTCTATGCGGAACTTTAGGTTCATGACATTGAGGACACTCAACTAAAGTTGGTAAGTTTAATTTATGATGTGCTCTTCTCTTATTTCTTCTCGATTTTGAAGTTTTTCTCTTAGGAACAGCCAATTATATACCTCCAAACCATTCTATTTTTTTTACTGTTCACTTAAGCTATATTTTCCCATACAAAATACTTATGAAAATATATCATAAAGTCTATAAAATCAACTAAATTATATAAAATGTTAAATAAAATCTATAAATTGTAATTTAACTCAGTAATTAAAAAACTTTTACTTCTCTTCTTCTATAGTTTTTCCCGATAGTTTATCTCTTCCCTTTTCAATTGATAAAAGAAGTTTTTGAAGAGTTGCTTCTAAGTTAGCTAACTTTGAATCTATGTAATCTTCAGCTTCTAATCTTATCCCTCTTGCTTTTGTCTCAGCTTGTTTGATAATTACCTCTGACTCTCTATGCGCTTTCTTTATTATTTCAGTTTCTGAAACCAACTTATTTGCATTTTCTTGTGCTTCTTTAACAATTCTATCTGCTTCTTTTCTTGAATCATTTAGTACTTGATCCCTCTCTTTTACAATCCACCTTGCCTGTTTGAATTCCTCTGGAAAAGATGCTTTTAATCTATCCAGGAATTCATAGATCTTTCCCTCATTTATAATAATATTTGAGGTTAGAGGAAGTCTTTTACTTTTTGAAATCAAATCTTCGAATTCTTCGATTACTTTTAATGCATCCAAAATAACTCCTTTCTAAAAATCCTAATAGATTTTTAGATATAATAAATCATTTTAATAAAAATTTAAAGAAATATACGAATAAATTAAGTTAAATTAATCCTTATTTTCTCCCAAAGTCATAATAATTTAATCTCTATTTTTTTTATATTGATTATAATATCTAATTAAATCATTATTTATCTCTGGTGGTATCAAATTTTCAATACATCCGTTAAATCTTAAAACTTCTTTTACAGCACTTGAACTTAGAAATGCGTAATCAGTTTTGGTTACCAAAAATACAGTCTCAATTTCTGGAGCTAATTTATGATTCACTTGTGCCATTTGAAACTCATATTCGAAATCTGATGATGCTCTTAATCCCTTAACTATAACTAATGCTTTTTCCTTCTTTGCTAAATCAACTAATAATTCATCAAAGTGACAAACGTCAATATTCGGATAAGGTTCGATCACTTTTTTTAATAGCATAACCCTCACATCTACTGGAAAAAAGGGGGTCTTTCTTGGATTCTTAGCAACTGCTACAATAACCTTATCATATAATTTCGATGCTCGTATGAATATATCTTTATGACCTGATGTAACTGGATCATAACTTCCTGGACAAATTGCTACTTCTTTCATAACCCACTCCTAAAAATATTTATTTATTTAAAATTTCTAAGACTTTAGCTTTTTATATATATCTATAAAAAGACACTACTGACTCTCCAACCTTTGTGTCTTTTATGAGTTTCAACTTTTTAAAAATTTCAGAAAAGGAGATCCTTTTAGAATGATGATAAATTAGTTCCCCACCCATAGTTAAAAGCTCGCTTTTAACTATCTTTTCTAAAATATTTTTTATCCTAACTTCATTTATTTTATATGGTGGATCACAAAATATGATATTAAATTTTAATTTTTTGTTGGCTAAAATATTTATAGATTTAGCTACATCCATAATAAATACATCAGACACATCTTTAAATGATGTATTTATTATATTCTGCTTTAAAAAATTTGCAACAGTATAATCCTTTTCTATAAAAACAGCTCTTTTTCCCCCTCTGCTTAACGCTTCAATTCCCAATGAACCTGAGCCAGCATATAAATCTAATATATATGCATCAACTACCTTATTTGAGAGAGTATCAAAAACCATTTTCTTAATTCTATTTGTCATAGGTCTTGTAGATAAACCTTTTTTACATTTTAATTTTCTTCCTTTAGCTTTCCCTGCAATAACTCTCATAAAAAATTAAAAAAATAATTTTTAGTTAAATTTGCCAGAATTTATTTTCTGGATATTCAAAATTTAAAAAATTTATCAAAACTTTTGTGATTGGTGAACTGAGCGAAATATCATTTTTTATAATGGAAAATGCGTCCTTTCTTGATTTCTCTAATATTTCCTTGTCTCTCACAATACTTGATATTTTTAAATCTGGAATACCCCATTGTCTTTCACCAAAAATTTCACCTTCTCCTCTTATCTCTAAATCCTTATTTGCTAACTCAAACCCATCCTCTGTTTTTAAAAATGAATTTATTCTCTTGAATGCTTCATCAGTCTTTAAATCTGCAAATAAAATACAATACGATTTATGTTCCCCTCTTCTAATTCTCCCTCTTAATTGGTGTAATTGAGATAATCCAAAGCGATCAGCATTTTCTATCAACATTACTGTTGCATTTTTCACATCTATTCCAACTTCCACAACGGTAGTTGAGATAAGAACATCAAGCTCCTTGTTTTCAAATCTCTGCATTATCTCCTCTCTTTTTTTAGAAGATAATTGTCCATGAAGTATTTCAACATTATATTCTTTAAAAACTACCTGCTTTAACTCTTCAGCTTCTTTTATTACTGATTTAACTTTAAGTAAATCTGAATCCTCAATTAGTGGGCAAATAACAAATGCTTGTCTACCCTCATTTAATTCACTTTTTATTAAGTTATAAGCTTCTTCTCTCTCACCTGGATGGAAAAGTCTTGTTTCAACACTTCCTCTACCTGGTGGCATCTCATCAATAATTGAAACATCTAAATCGCCATACATTGTTTGAGTAATAGTTCTTGGAATTGGTGTTGCAGACATGATTAAAACATGTGGGTATTTACCTTTACTTTTTAACTGTTTTCTCTGAGCAACCCCAAATCTATGTTGTTCATCTACAATAACTAATCCTAAATTTGAAAATATCACTCTTTCCTGAATTAATGCATGAGTTCCAATAACTATTTGATTTCCATCTTCCTTAATTTGCTTTAAAATTTTTAACTTTTCATTGGGTAAAGTTGAACTGCTTAGAAGAAGTACTTCAAAAGGATATTTTTTTAGCATTTTCTTAAAGTTCTTAAAATGTTGCCATGCTAAAACCTCGGTAGGGACCATTATTGCAGATTGATAACCATTCAATGATGAAATTATCATAGAAATCAATGCAACTACTGTCTTTCCGGAACCAACATCTCCCTGAAGTAATCTATTCATAGGGATTGGTTTTGAAATATCTTCTTTTATTTCATTAATAACTTTTTTCTGAGCTGCTGTGAGGTTAAAGGAAAGGCTTTTTATAAATTTTTCAATCTTCGGTTTATCTACATCCATCACTACCGATTTTAAATCTATAGTCTGGGACTTCTTTCTGAGAGCTAAGCCCAATTGTAGAAAAAAGAGTTCATTATAAATCAGTCTATCTTTTGAGATTTTCAATGAACTAAAAGAGCTTGGAAAATGGATTTGATTTATGCAATTTGATAAAGATGTAAGAAAATCCTGTCTTATCTTGATTTTATTTGGTAAAGGTTCTGGTAAAACTCCATACTTTGAAAGAATTTTGCTAAAAATCCTTCTTAAATTTTTAGTACTAATTCCAGCAGTTGACGGGTGTTTAGGTATTATTCTGCCAGTATGAATTTGATTTCTTTCACTCTTTATATCTAAAATGTCATAAAGAGGATTCATTATCTGAAGCTCATTAAATTTGTATTTTACTACACCACTATAAGCTACAAAAGTTCCCTTTTTTAATATATCAGCAATATAGTTTTGGTTAAACCAAATGCCTGTTATGTATCCAGTTTTATCCCATATATATATTTTTAACAAATCCTTTCTACTTCTTGTTCTGCTCTTATCTACTCTTTTTACCACCCCTATAATTGTTATTTCTTCTCCCTCCTTAACATCACAGATCTTTTTTACTTTGGAAAGATCCAGGTATGTCCGTGGAAAATGATAAAGTAGGTCTTTTGTTGAAAAAAGATTTAATTTACCTAATTTATTAATTGTGGCATTACCGATTCCTACTCCCCTTATTTTTGATAAAGGTTTATAAAGAAACAGTTGGTTCTTTATGTTGTTCTCCTTGGGAAGAATTGATTCGAATTCACGTTCATAATGAAAATTTGGTGTTGATGTTATTCCTCCAAAATGGTTGTATTTGTCTTTAATATTTTCAAACATTTTAAAAAGTTATTTATAAGTAAATAAAATAAACTGATATGACAAATAAAAAGAATATCTTAATAAATTACTCAATGGATATTAAAAATGGATATAATGGCTGACCACCATTATGAATCTCTATTTCCTTATCTAAAAATTTTCCTTTAAGCTTATTTTCAATTTCCTTTTTTTCCTTATCAGCCACATCTTCTCCACAATACAGAGTTATTACCTCACTTTCCTCATCTAACATTTTTTCAATCAAAGAAATTGTATTTTCTATTAAGTCATCTCCTATAACTACAAGTTCATTATTATAAAATCCTATCACATCTCCCTTTTTAATATCACCAACAGAGGATTTCGTTTCTCTAACCGCAAAAGTTATTTCACCAGTTTTAATATAACTTAAGCTTTCCTCCATTGATTTAACATTGACATCCATTTCTAAATCTTTATTGAAGGAGAGCATAGTAGAAAATCCCTGTGGAATTGATCTACTATTTATTACAGCAATATTTTTTTCTGTTAATTCTTTAACCTGAATAGCTGCAGGAATTATATTTTTATTATTTGGAAGTATGATTACATTTCTATTGGGGAGACTATTTACAGCTTTTGCAATATTAGCTGTACTTGGGTTCATACTTTGACCACCATCTACTATTATATTTACACCTAAACTTTCGAAAATAGCTTTACTACCATCACCAATGCAAACTGATACTACTGCTATCTTATCTAACACTTTTTCGTCAATTTTTTGAGCTTCAGCTTGATCTTTCATATTATCTATCTTTATATTATGAATTTCACCTTCTTTTAAGACCCTTCTTATTACTAAATTGGGTTCATTAGTATGAACATGGACATGGACATTTTTACTATTACCTACAACTAGAACTGAATTTCCTCTTTTCTCAATATATTTTTTTAACTTGTTAATATCAATATTTTCACCTTCTAATAGAAACTCAGTACAATATGTATAAGTTAATTCTTCTTTTTGTTGTCCCAAGCCCATAAATTCAACTCCTTTTGTAACTACTGTGGGTTTTAATTCCTCTCCTTTTAATATACTTAACATTCCTAAAAAGATTATATATAATCCTTGCCCACCAGCATCTACAACATCAGCTTCTTTTAATACATCTAAAAGCAAGGGTGTTCTCTCTACCGATTTTTTAGCTTCTTCTACAATTTTTTCAAAAAAATCTTTTATTGTTTTACTTTTTTTTGATACATCTTTTGCAGAATTAGCAATATCTTTAATAACAGTTAACATTGTTCCTTCAACTGGCTTCATTACACCTTCATATGCTACTTTTTTACCAAGTTCCAAAGCTTTTGTAAGATCTTTTATATCTACTTCTTTCTTCTTTCCAATATAATTAAATATTCCACGAAAAATCTGCGAAAGTATTACACCAGAGTTACCTCTCGCTCCTAAGAGAGAGCCTTGAATTACAGCATTAGTAAGATTTTCCATAGTTAATTCATTTATGGATGATAATTCTTGAAATACAGATTGCATTGTTAGAACCATATTTGTACCAGTATCACCATCAGGAACTGGAAAAACATTTAGTTCATTTATTTCTTCCTCATTCTTTTGCAAGTAAGCAAATCCGGATTCCAATAAATTATAAAAATCATTTGAAGATAGTACTTTGGCCAAACTAATTACATCCTTTTTGAACTTCTTGTTTATTATTTAAAAAATTATTTTATATTTACCTTCTGTATATTAATATCTACTTTTCCAATTGGTAAAGATGTTAATTTTTCAAGATTAAACCTAATTGAATCTCTTAAACTATCAGCAACCTGCTTGAGATTCGTACCATATTGGACTATAACATGAATTTCAATATTAACTTTATCTTTATCTCTACTTACAATTACACCTTTACTTTGATGTTCTCTATGTAGAAGTTTTATTATACCTTTCTTTAAGGATGGGTTTACAAATCCTATAACACCATAACATTTACTTGAGACATTACTTACAATTTCAGCAATAGCAGTGTCAGATATTCGTATTTGACCACGAGATTCCTTGTTAAATTCCAATATATTACCCCCAAATCATAATATTTATTTAATAGTAATATTTATTTTTAAAGTATTAAGAGTTGTAAACACATCTCTTAAATAGTTCAATTAATTTTTAAATTAATATCACTTCTATAATCAATATTTGACGATTAATAATATTTTATTGTTTCCTTAAGTAAAAGAGAATGACGCTTGTTGCAAAAAATATTTCATTTTCGCTAAACCTCTCTAGTAAATTTTAACAAAATTTATAAAACTATAAAAATTTAACATTTTATTATTGTAACAACAAAAATGTAAATATATTTGATTTTTTTAAATAATAGTCATATAATTTCAAACTTACAAAGTAAAAATATATATTTGATATTGAAAAATAATTTATAATTAGGTTATATAATAATTTTTTTATAAACACTTATAAAAATACATAAAGAGAAATATTATGGCAAGAATTTGTGAAATTTGTAAAAAAGGACCAGTATCAGGACATCAAATTAGCCATTCTCACAGGAAAACTAAGAGAAAATGGCTACCAAATCTCCATACAGTAAAAGTAAAAAAGGATAACCAAGTAGTTAAAATCAAGATATGTACTAAGTGTCTTAAAGCTGGAAAAGTAGAAAAAATAGTGAAGTAATATACAATTACTATTTGTTTTATCCATTTTTTATTTTCTATTTATATTTTAATAATTACCTCAATATAAATTTTTCTGTTACCTCACCTGTTTTGATATTAAAGAAAGTTAATTCATTATCATGTAAGATTGCTCCAGATGCAGGTTTTTCATCTAACGAAATGCTTGCACTACCAGGATTTATGAAATAAGCATCCTCTATTTTTTCAAATGATTTACGATGAGTGTGACCTGTTGCGATAATATTATACTTATCTTTTTTTGCAAGTTTAAGAAAATCTTCCCTGCTCATATTATGCCCATGATTTATAAGAATTCTAAAAGGTTGAGAAACAATATAGGCAATTGGACTTTGAATGGGTCTTTCTATTGCTATTTGGTCTACCTCACTATCGCAATTACCTTTACAGAAAATTATAGGTTTTTTCGATTCATTTAATAGCTGTGCTGCTTTCTTTGGATTATAGGATTTCTTAATTGGATTGAAAACACCATGATTTAATATATCACCACAATGCAGAATAAAATCACAATCCTTAAAAATCTCGAGACTTTTTCTAATGGCTATATAATCGCCATGAGTATCGCTAAATATTCCAATTTTCATAATTAAAATTTAATTTATTTTATTTCTTTTAACAAATTTGACATTTCAATAGCTGATATAGCTGCTTGATATCCTTTATTACCCATTTTTGTTCCTGCTCTTTCTATAGCTTGCTCAATAGTGTCTGCAATTATAATTCCAAATGATACTGGTATCTCTAAATCTAAACTGACTCTTTCAATTCCTCTTGTTACTTGAGAAGCTACATATTCAAAGTGAGGAGTATCCCCTCGTATAACTGCTCCCAAACATATGATAGCATCATATTTTTTTGTAAGTCCTAACTTTTTTGCAATAAGAGGTATTTCAAGACTTCCCGGAACATAAGCTATCTTAATGTTTTCCTCTAAACATTTATGTCTTTTTAAAGCATCTAATGCCCCTTCTAAAAGACGATTGGTTATAAAATCATTAAATCTGCTTACCACTATTGAAAACTTTAAATCTTCTGCTATTAAATGACCTTCAAATTTCTTTTCCATTTATTCTCCTTTCTAAAAAATTATAATTTTTTACTATTTCAATTTTAATTTAATTCTTTTAGAGATTTGTGACTATTTTTCGATACAATCAATTAAATGAGAAAGTTTATCTCTCTTTGTTTGTAAATATTTGATATTTTCTTTATGTGGTTTTACTACTATTGGAACTCTTTCTGTTATTTTTAACCCGTATCCCTCAAGCCCCACAATTTTTCTTGGGTTATTTGTCAATAATCTTATTGTTGATAATCCTAAATCAACCAATATCTGGGCTCCAATTCCATAATTTCTAAGATCTGCTGAAAAACCTAGTTCTTTGTTTGCTTCAACAGTATCTAAACCTTTGTCTTGCAGTCTATATGCTTTCAATTTATTTGAAAGTCCAATTCCCCTTCCCTCTTGCTCCATATATAGTAAAACACCTCTTTCTTCATCTTTTATCATCTTAAGAGCTTTAGACAACTGTTGACCACAATCACATCTTAGAGACTTAAAGACATCTCCAGTAAGGCATTGAGAATGTACTCTAACTAAAACATTTTGTTTATTTGTCACCTTACCTTTTTTCAAGACTACATGAACTTTCTCATCCAAAATTGATTGATATACAATAATATCAAATTTACCATATTCTGTTGGAAGTCTTGCTGTTGATATCTTTCTAATTAATCTTTCTCTTTTTCTCCTATATTCAATGATAGATTCTACTGTAACAATGGGCATATTAAACTCTTTTGCTATTTTTTCCAACTGATTTAATCTAGCCATTGTTCCATCATCATTCATTATCTCGCATAAAACACCAGCAGGGAAAAGACCTGCTAATCGAGCTAAATCAATAGCAGCCTCTGTATGTCCCGCCCTCTTAAGCACGCCACCATCCTTCGCTCTTAAAGGGAAAACATGCCCGGGCATACTTATATCTTCTGTTTTTGTTTTAGGATCAATTATTGTTAAAATTGTTGCAGCACGGTCAAATGCAGATATTCCAGTTGATATTTTATGTTTCGCACCAACAGAAACTGTAAACGCAGTTCCATGTTTCGATGTGTTCTCAGTTACCATATCAGGTATCTGTAGTTCATTTAATCTAGAACTGATACAAGGCATACAAATTAAACCTCTACCAAACTTTGACATGAAATTTATATCCTCAGGAGTAACCTTCTCAGCAGCCATTATGAAATCACCTTCATTTTCTCTGTCTTCATCATCAACCACTATTACCATTTTGCCTTTTTTAATTTCTTCTATTGCCTTTTCAATTGTGACTATGCTCATATTATTTCTTTCCTGTAAAATTTTTTCTTTAAATTGTTATTAGTAATCTCTTTATTTTTATATCTATCTGAAATAAATTTATAGCAATATTTCGCAAGAACATCTGCTTCTAAATTTACATTATCATTGATACTTTTATTACCTAAAGTAGTATTTTTCAGGGTGTAAGGAATTAAATTAATTGAGAATTTTCTAATAAAAACATCCATTATGGTCAAACTAATACCATCTACAGCTATCGATCCCTTTTTCACTATATATTTCGCCAATTCTGGTGAGTGAGAAATCTCAAATATATTAGAACCTCTTTCCCTTTTTATTTTTATTATTTTTCCAACTTCATCAACATGTCCTAAAACAATATGACCTCCTAATAAGGTTCCAAGAGTAATAGATCTTTCTAGATTTACCTTTCTTCCCACCTTAAGATATTTTAATGTGGTTTTTTCATATGTTTCAGGTAAGATATCAACACCAAACAAACCATGTCCAATCTCTGAAATTGTAAGACATACTCCATCTACACTTATGGAATCACCCAATTTAAGGTCTTCATAAATTTTTTTGCAAAAAATTCTTATAAAACTTTTTTCTGGAGATAGTCTTACTTTTTTAACTATTCCAATTTCTTCAATTATTCCAGAAAACATTTTTCCTTTTTCTAATCCGCTTAAGAAATTTTACTAATTAATTTTTATTAAATAGGATAAGCTTCAATTAACACATCATCCCCTATTCTTTCTACCTTTGAGAAATTAAGTTTTTTAGTATCTACTATTCTTACAATTTCTAAGTCACCGATAGTTTGAAAAGCATTATATCCGCCAATTATCATAGGAGCGATAAAAATATGAAATTTATCAACCAAATCTTGTTTAATAAATGATGTAGAAAGTGTTGGACCGGCCTCTATTAGGACAGATGTTATCTCTTTCTCACCCAATATTTTTAGTAATTCATTTAAATTTACTCTGTTTTTTAGCTCAATATTCTCATTCTTGTTTTCATTAACTATTAGAATCTCTGCTCCAAGTTCATTTATTTCTTTAGCTTTTTTCTTGTCATAATGCTTGGTTGTTGCAATAATTAATTTTGCTTCATTAGCAGTCTTTAATAATTTTGAATCCAATGGAAATTTAAGTTCTGAATCTACCACAATTCTTATAGGATTTTTTTTATTCTTGCCATATCTCACTGTAAGTAAGGGGTCATCTGCTAATACTGTCCCTACTCCAGTTAATATACTATCAAATTGACTTCTTATTCCATGTACATATTTTCTTGAAATATCTGAGGTAATCCATTTAGAATCTTTTGTTTTAGTGCACATCTTACCATCTAGACTTATTGCCATTTTCAATGCAATAAAAGGTATCTTTTTTGTAATATGTTTTATGTAAATCTCATTTTGTTTTGATATTTCATCTTGTAAAAATCCAACTTCTACCTCAACTCCTCCTTCTTTTAGCTCTCTTATTCCCTTACCATTTACATTTGGATTAGGATCAATCATTCCAACTATTACTTTTGTTATTCCACTTTTTAAAATTGTCTGAGTGCATGGTGGTGTATGACCATAAAAACAACAAGGTTCAAGAGTCACATACATAGTGGCTCCTTTCAGAGAAACATTGCAAGAATGTAGGGCTTCTACTTCTGCATGATTAAATCCTCTTTTTTTATGATATCCTTTTCCGATTATCTCATCGTTTTTAACTAAAACAGTTCCAACCAGTGGATTGGGGCTTGTATTTCCCCTTGCTTTCTCTGCTAATTTGAGTGCAATATTCATATATTTTTTATGTACTTCTCTTTTAATATTTTTCACCTATTGAACTTACTTTTATATAGATTTTTCTACTTATCAAAATATTTTCCTTAAATAAAATAAGCGCCAAGGAGAAAATTCCTCGACGCATATATAGAATCTTCTCCCATCCAGACTATACTGTCGGCTCTGGAATAACCAGATCTGCCAAAAAGGCTCGCGGGCTTTTACCGCCGGTAGGGAATTACACCCTGCCCTGAAGATTTTTATCTTTAAAAAATGTAATGATATTATATACTATAAAAGCTATTATTTTTCAATATTTTACCAAAAAATATGTTCTATATTTAAATAATTTTAATTAGTTTTTTTAAAGCAATCCTATTTTTTCTTAAATAATTTAATTAGCTACCAATTCCTTCTTTAATTTATTCAATTCTCTAAAACCTATAATTCAATTGAAGAGAAATTTTTTATAGCTTCTTCTGTATCACTGGATTTATATATTGCTGACCCAACTACTAAAATATCAGTTCCGGCTTTTAATAATTTATGAGCATTATTTAAATTTATTCCGCCATCAACTTCAACTTTAACTTTAATGTCTTCTGAATCAATTATTCTCCTAATTTTTCTAATCCTTTCATAGGTTTTTTTTATAAATTTTTGACCTCCAAAACCAGGAAAAACAGACATGACAAGAAGAAGATCAATATTTTTTAGGAAATTAGTTATATTTTTTATAGGGGTATCAGGATTTACAGCAAGTCCCACTTCAACCCCATATTTTTTAATCTCCTTTATAATATTTAATATTTCTATTGATGATTCTGATTCATAATGAATAATTATGCAACTGGAGCCAGCATCTATAAAATCTTTTATATATCTTTGTGGTTCTTGGATCATTAAGTGAGCTTCTAAAGGAATATCAGTAATATTTTTTATTGCTCTAACAATTGGAATTCCAAAAGAAATATTTGGTACAAAATGTCCATCCATTACATCAATCTGGATAAAATCAGCATAAGGCTCTATTTTTCTGATCTCATCCTCTAAATGTGTAAAATCTGCATCCAGTATTGAAACTGACAATTCATATGTTTTATCTTTTTTATTAACCATAATAAAATTTAAGTTTTGTTATAGGTTTGTTACAAAATTTCAAAGTATTCTATTTCAGGATGTCTCCTCTGTTTACTCGATAACCCCGTAAGAACTCGATATCTTTCATCTTCCTTCTATCCTGAGGTTGCAATATAAAAGGACGAATTAAATAATCTGATGTTGCAATAAATAACCCTTCTTTTGGTGAACATGTCACTACTGATCCTGGAGGAAGAGTTGATTTTCTATTAATTATCTGAGATATAAATATTTTAAGATTTTTACCTTTAATGGATGTTTGAGCACCAGGGGTAGGATTTAAAGCTCTTATTTGATCATGTATTTTCTTTGATGGACTATCCCAATTTATAGTTGCAATTTTTTTCGTGATTTTTTTAGTATATGTAGCCAAACTATCATCTTGTATGA
>JAHJRV010000036.1 GCA_018830725.1 Actinomycetota bacterium
AGGACGTTCGGGAATTAACGCTTGTGGAGTTGAAACAGTAGTTTCGACAGTGAAGCAAGAAAAAGAATGCTTAGTGAACTAAGCAGAAGCCACAGGGCTTGTCCTGTGGAGCGTCACATACTAATTATAAGAGTATTAATCTTAAAAATGATATAATGTTAACTAATTAAACTTACACCTAAAATTCAAGTATTTAGACAATATCTGAAGAATTTTATTAAAGGAGGTCTAACAGGTGAAATATTTTAATAGTGCATCTTTCAAAAAATTTAGTAAACTATTTAATATTTTATTGATTGCTATTTTAATCTCACTCTCAACCTTTGGTTGCCAGAGAGTAATTGATTTTATATTTAAGGAAGAACCAATAACTCCAATCCCTACACAAGAAATAATTCTTTATTTTTCAAAATGTGGTGAAAAAGAATGCTTTTTAATGGAGGAGATAAGAGAAGTAGAATTAAATAAAGATTTACAATTAATTTTAATGGAAGAATTAATTAAAGGTCCTGTTAGTAAAGAATTAAGTCCTACTATTCCAAATAGCACAAAGATAAATTCAATAAAAATAGAGGAAGATTTAGCCATTGTTGATTTCAGTAAAGATATAATACTTGATCAACAGATACCTCATAGTTCAACTACAGAACCATTAGCAATTTTCTCTATTGTTAACACATTAACTGAACTTCCTCAAGTAAAAAGGGTTAGTATTCTTGTCGAGGGAAAAAGTGAAGGAGAAATTGAGGGAATAGCAATTGAGGATTTTTGGGGACATGTTGGAATTAATAAGATTTTTGAGAGAAATGAAGATATTGTCGGTCCAAAAGGATAAAATTGTTTATATTTCATGCAATCTTACAAAGGTTTAAATAATTGATATGTTTCCACAAACCTACCATATAGAAATAGTATCTTTGCAAACAACTTAGTTTTTATTTTTTTTGCTAATTTTTTTATTATTGTCATCCTTATATGACTTACTTTGGCTTTTTTCTAAAACCTTTATCTTTTCAGAGAGCTCATCTAACTTTTTATCTCTCTTTTTAAGTATAGACCTAAATGAAATAATGATTGCAGTAGTTATTAATATAGGAATAAGAATAAATATAGCTATTACTATAATCTCATACAAATATGGATGTGGCATGTTACATATCTCCTACTTTTCTATATCTTATTTATATTTATAAATATTATTAATGATTAAATTCATATCTTTTTATTAAAGAAATATTATATTAAAAGACTTAACCACTTTTATTTCTGATATGTCTTATGTCAAGACCTGACACCATTGCAGGATTCGATTGGGCTAACATATTTGCCTTTATAGACATCAAGAATACCTTTTGTGTCTATCTTTAATTCTGGAATAGGAAGGCACAGGAAGGATAAAGTCATAAAAGGAGAATGTAAACCAATACCCAGTTTTTCAGCTTCCTTGTGAAGATTCAAAACATCCTGGCGAAGTTCTACAGGACCTTGATTTGTCATTATTCCTGCAATGGGAAGATTTACTTTGGCAAGTACTTCACCATTGTTTACAACTACTAAACCACCCTGCATTTTAATTACTTCATTTACTGCCAATGCCATATCCTCATCAGTTACTCCTACAACCAATATATTGTGATCATCATGTGCAATACTGGTTGCCACTGCCCCTTTCCTAAGACAAAAGGAATTAATAAATCCTGTTGTACACTTACCTTCTGGTTTATACCTATTAATTACTGCTATTTTTAATATATCATTTTTTAAATCTCTCAAAACATTACCATCTTCAACATCAAGTTCTGCCTTTATAAACTTTGATGTAATTTGACCATCGATTGCTCCTATTATTCTTGCTAAAGCCTTTTTACAATCTTTTTTGGTTTTTATTTCAAAGTCTTTGGACTCTATTTCCCTTTCAACTTTTATACTATCCAATAGATAATACGGAATTTGAGCTTTACGAAGTCTATGACGAAATTTTCCACTCTCATAAATTACCTTTCCCTCTATCATTACCATTTCAGCTTTAAAATCAATCAAATTATCCATTAAAACTAAGTCTGCAACTTTACCAGGAGATATGCTTCCAATTTTGTCATCTAATTTAAAATGTTTTGCAGCATTTATTGTTGCCATCTGTATTGCCTCCACTGGATCTATCCCAACTTGAACTGCTTTTCTCAAACAGTTATCAACATGACCCTTAGAAAAAATATCTAATATCTCTAAATCATCCGTACCAAAGAGCATGTTACTTGTATCTTTTATTTTGCTTTTTATATCAGTCAGAATATCTTCGAGATTCTTGGCTGCTGAACCTTCTCTAACAATTACTGTTATTCCTCTTTGTAACTTTTTTAGAGCTTCTTCTTGACTGATAGATTCATGACACGATGAAACTCCAAGACAAGTAGCCTGGTCTAATCTACTGTCACTGTAGTCAGCTCCTAGATGACCTTCAATTATAAATCCCTTTTCTTTAGCAAAATTACAAGCTTCAATATATTCATCTTCTGTAGGAAATAGATAGGGTGAAACTTCACCAAGACCTATAATACTTCGAGAGTATTTTTCGTAATATCCTTCCTCTATCAATTTTTTTAAAATTCTGTAAGGCATAGTAAAATAGATTTTCAACATTGTTCTCTTAGCTTCTTCAAACATATAGAGCATGCCCTTTATATCAAGGACACTTGTAATTTCATGTGGATCTGCAACTATTGTAGTTGTACCGCGATTAATAAGTAGAGGAGCCAGAGTGGTAGGAATCATGTAAGAGCTCTCAATATGTACATGAGAATCGATTAATCCAGGAATTAAATATTTACCATCAGCATCTATAATTTTAGGGGATTCTCTAATAACATTATCATTACTTTTTTTAATTAACTCTTCAGTGTCTATCACATTAGATATTGAGACTATCTTTCCATTAGAAATTCCAACTTCTCCCTTCTCAATTTTTCCAGTAAAGACATTGACTATATGAGCATTCTTAATAATTATATCCATATAACACCGTATAAATAGAAATTTTAGTAAAATTCAATTTTGATTTCACATTATACAATAAAAATTTCACATATTATACAACAAAAATTTCAGCCTCTAATTCAATTTCATTAATTATTAAATCAAATACTTCTGGAGGGAATTTGTAAAAATTGGATTTTCAATCAAAAGATATAGCGTTAACTGGACAACGAGTAGCACAAAGTCCACACATAGCACATGTATTACTATCTAATTTTATTTCTTCATCAACTATTGAAAGAGCACCATAAACACAGCTTTTTATGCACCTTTCACATAAATTACAAATATCTAAATCTATATTGGGAGGAGATGTATAATTAGGAATTTTTTCACTTTCTTCCTTGTCAGAAAACAAGCCTGTGATATCTGATATATTTTTGTATTTATATTCATCTAAAATTTTTTCTAATCTTTCTATTATCTTTGTAAAAATTTTAGGACCTTTAATTATTGCTGCAGTGCATATCTGAACTGCTGAAGCCCCCGCCATAAACATCTCAACTACATCCTCAGCTTTACTTATTCCTCCTACACCAATAACTGGGATATCCACATTTTTTGATATTTCATATATGTATCTAATTGCCAAAGGTTTTATTGCATAGCCAGAAATCCATCCATATCCAGATTGTCCACCAAGTCTTGATAATTTTTTATCTATATTTATAGAAAGACCAGGACCTAATGAATTTATTGCAACAATAGCATCTGCTCCTGCTTCCATTGCCTGGCGAGCCATAAGTCCAACATCTCTTACATTTGGGCTTACTTTAACCCAAACAGGAATGTCAAGATATCTCTTAGCTGCCTTTATTGCATCTAACATAGGTTTTGGGTCATCTCCTAAATAGTGAGTTGAAAGCTCAACAGCATCTGCTAAATTTGCTATTTTGGGTGCTAAAAAGGATATATCATCACTTGTATATCCCATACTAATTATAAGTGGAACTCCCATCTCTTTTATTGAAGGAAAAATATTATTTATCCATCTCTGCCATGGAATCTCTGACCAGAGTTCTGAGTTTAAAAAGAGATTTCCATCAACTGCCATATTTGGATTAGGAACTTTTGCTGGTTTGACTGAAATGGTTTTAGTAACAACTGCTCCAACACCAGCATCAACAACCTTTCTTACTGACTCCACATCTCTCACCAGTGGTCCAGCAGCAGGCATTATAGGATTTTTCATCTTTATACCACAAATTTCAATATCTAAATTTCCCAATTTCTCTCCTTTTTAAATAAGTATTAAAAATTAAATTTATCTTCATTTTACATAAATAATGTAGGGCAAGGCTTTAGCCTTGCTTAATAATGCAACCCTAAAGGGTTGCCCTACATGTTTTTTAGTCTTTCCCATAATTTAGAAGCTAACTTCCTGGTTTTTTTTATCACTTCAAGTTCATTAATAGTAGTAATTTCTCTATCTCTCATTACAATTTTCCCATTTATTATTGTGTCTTTTACAGTCCAGGTTTCAGAACCAAAAAGTAGATGAGAAAAAAGATTACCTGGGTTTAGAGGTGTGGGTAGTTTAAAATCAATAACAATAATGTCCGCAGCATTCCCAATTTCCAGACTACCTAATTTTAAAGGAAAGAATTTTGAAGCTATTTTAGCATTATTGTATGTTAGCATCTGATAAGCTTCATCAGGTGAAAAGCTAAAGGGAGTGGCTTTTTTATGGTTCTGAAGAAGCCAGGAGGTATATACCTCTCTTGTCATATCCATTCCCATACCATCAGTACCAAGTCCTGGTCTTATTCCAATATTAAACATTTCAATAATCGGAGCAACTCCTACTGCATTATTCATATTTGACCTGGGGTTATGAACAACATTAGTTTTAGTTTTATATAAAATATTTAAATCATCATCGGTTAGATGGATACAATGAGCAGCTATGGTTTTTCCACCTAAAATTCCTCTTTCTTTTAACCTGCTAACAACTGATTTTTTATATTTTCTTTTGCTATCTTCAACATCAATTTGTCCTTCAGCTAAATGAATATGAAAACCAGTTTTAAATTCTTTTTCTCTATCAGTACAAATTTTTAAAGTATCATTTGATAAGGTAAAGGGTGCATGCAGCCCAAAAGATGCTGAGATTAATGAATTCTTTTTCTCATCACACCATTTTATGTGGCGTATATTTTCCTCAATTCCTTCTAAGGCTGAGTCTTCTCCATTTCGATCAGAGACTTCGTAGGAAAGACAACCTCTAAGACCAATTTTAATAAGAGATTTGGAGATTGTTTTTAAACTATTTGTGCAGAAATTTGGACTAGCATGATGATCAATTATTGTCGTTGTCCCAGCTTTTATTGCATCTATTGCTGCAATTAAAGCACTATAATATACATCATCCTCATTTAATGTTAAATCCAGTTTCCACCAAATTTTCTGTAGTATCTCCAAGAAATTGGTTGGAAGTTCTTTCTCAAAAGGCATCCCACGAGCGAAAGCACTATATAGATGTGAATGAGCATTTATAAAGCCTGGTAAAATTATTCCACCATGAGCATCAACGATCTCCGTAACATCTTTCCTATATTTATTTAAAAGTTCAGATGATGTACCAATTTCTACTATTTTCTCTTCTTCAATTAATACTGCTCCATCTTCAATTATCTGATTTTTATCATTAAAAGTGATTACTATTCCATTTACTAAAATTATTTTACTCATTTAAATACCCTTCTGAAAATATTGTGAAATTTCATTATAATACGAAATTAATCAGAATTTTTTTACTTTTTAAACCCTTTAGAATCTCTTAAACAATTTTAAAAAAATTTTATTATTTGGCTTATTACATAAGTGAACTACTCCTACCTGAAGGAAGAGGTCTTGGGCGACTAATTTAGAGATAAAATTTATAAATAATCTGAAAAAAAATATTTCATCTTATATAAATTTTTCATTTTTTAAATACTAACTCTCTCATTTTTTTAATCCAAGAGATATGTCGTGCTTCATGTTTTTCGACCATTAGAACTGAACATGGAGCCTCATTAGCAATATAATCAGGTAAAGAGCCAAAAAAGAAATTTTTTAATCTCCACTCTTCACTAGCCTCTATAATAATTAAATTTCAAATCCTTTAATGTATAAGCTTATTAATCAAAAATATATAAGAAAATAAGTAAAGCGCAATGAAAATGATTCCTGCCTTTTTATCTACTCTTTCTCTGGCTACCAGAATAGAAATGACTGCCAAAGAGGCAAATAATATGTAGAGGATGGTCGGTCTGGCGAGCTCACCAGAAACTGCTTGGGGAAATAAAGATAGACCGATTCCTATGGAGAAGCTCGCATCAATAATGCAACTGCCGATTATGTCTCCGATTGCAATCTCGTATTGTTTTTTACGAAGTGCGGTCACGTCAACCACTAGTTCCGGGAGAGATGTCCCAATACCCACTAAAAAGAAACTGATGAAATACTCGGGGACCTTAATTGCCTCTGAAAGCATAATTACCGAACGGACGACAGCATAGGAGCCAACAGCGACGCCAACAAAACCTAAGCCAGCTATCGAAAAATGATATATATTTCTTTTAAAAGCTTTTATCGAACCTACGTGATTTAAACCATCCCTCCCAACTATAGTCTTAGTTATCAACATATAAATTGGCCAGCTTCCAATGAGAAACAATGCGTTGGTACGAGAAACATATCCCTTTTCTACAATAGAGATAACAAGCATAATCGCTAAAATTAGACAGCCACCCATGACGATAATTTCCTTTCTTTTAACCCTAAATGAACGACCCAAAAAGGGAAGGAGTCCAAAAATCAAAGTCAGTTGAGTTAAGACTGAACCCATGGAGTCCCCAATATCGATATCTGCGTGCCCTAACCCTGAGGAGACAATTGAGTTAACGATCTCGGGTAAATCAGTGCCTAAGGAAACTAACACGAGGCCAATCATAAGTGGAGATATGCCTAGGGCGGAAGCAAGGATAGCCGAATGCTCGACAGCTTTACTGCTGGAAAGTACCATCAGCAAGATACCGGTAATTAGGACTAATATTCCTGTTACTGGTGACTTAAATATTTTTAGGAGACGCTCACCAGAAAATTCATGGATACTATCCATTCCAAGGAGAGCGATGGTGATTATTAAGATACCTATTCCAATTCCGATTAAGTTTTTTTTGTTCATAATGATGGTTATTTTTTATGGGAAAATTTTCCGGGGGTAGGAAACTAAACTATTATATCAAATCAAAGTTTGATTAAAATTATTGGCATAACTCGCGCCTGAAATCTTCTAAATTCAGAGTTGCGCTCTAACCTACTGAGCTATGAGCCCATCTTTAATGTTATTATATTATCTTTTTAAAAATTTGTAAAGATATGACTGTAAATATTTGACTAATCCAATTATTTAATTTTTCAAGTTTTTCCTCTTTTTTCTCTTCATCTCTTGGTGTTTTTATATGAATTGCTGTAATTTTACAATCACAAATTTTAGAAATTTCTTCAGCTAGCCTTAATCCTAATTCACAATGAGGACCTCTAAAAACTGGAATTAAAATTTTCTTTATTTTATCTAAACCTTTATTCATTAATACAGCAATATCACAATTGCTTTTCATCAAAATATCTTTTGTTGGATTCTCATACATTCTACGATAAGTGATGGGACCTCCCCATCCTAAAATAATTATTCTGGGATTAATTTCTTTAGCCATAGAAAGAATCCCTGAAGTTATCCCATATGCAGCTTGTAGAATTGAATTTATAGGAATATCTTTCCTTTCAGCAAGATTTTCTGCAATATTTAATATTTTTCTATAATGTGGTTTTTTTAATATATATTTTTGAGCTACAGATATTGAAATATTTTGAGATACTTCTACAATCTTAAGAGCAGTAACAATTAATTTTTTATCGCTTCTTGCAATAAAACCTGCTAAACTTACTAGACTCTTAGCAGTTTTAGGATTTGTAACTGGCACTAATATATCTTTTCTCACACTTATACCCATTTTTTCTGCTAAAACTTCCTTTACCCTTTTAATCTCTTTGTCTTCCTTTAATAATTTTCCTAATAATCCTTTTACAGTTGTTCTTTCTCTTGAATAAGTATAATATAAAATCACACTTCCCAAGATTAAACAAAAACAAATAACCTTGGATAGATTATCCATCATTATAAGAACAAAGAGACTTAAAAATGCTCCCACCAAGGAAAGTCAGGGATAAAAGGGTGCGCTAAATAAAGGCTTATACCACTTCAAATTAGCACGTCTAAAAATAATAAGACTTAGATTTAATAATGTAAATGGTAATTAGTTATCAAAATTGACCTTAGTACTTTGACAATTCCCTGATAATATAGTAGATTTTGGCCATGAAAATTTGTCCTCACTGCAGCAATAAAAAATTTTGGCATCTTTCTATTGGTAAGGAGCGTTGTTCTA
>JAHJRV010000037.1 GCA_018830725.1 Actinomycetota bacterium
AACTAAATTAGAAGGAGAAAAGTTAGCTTTTAATTTTTTTAAAGAAAAAGGTTTTCCAGTTTCAGTTATAAGACCATGTGCAATTTATGGACCAGGAGATATGAGGTTACTCAAGATGTTTAAAGCAATAGCTAAAAAAAGATTTATAATGTTAGGTTCTGGTGAAACTTTATATCATATGGTTTATGTTACTGATTTGGCAGAAGGTTTTAGATTGGCTGCAGATAAAGAAGAAGCTATAGGTAAGGCATTTTTAATTGGTGGGGAAGAGTATGTAAGTTTAAACAAACTTGTAGAAATGATTGCTAAAGAGGTAGGCGTTAGTGCACCAAAAATTCATTTTCCAGTATGGCCAGTTGAATTACTAGGAACAATTGTGGAAAAAGTATGTATTCCGTTAAAGATAGAACCCCCAATTTATAAAAGAAGAGTTCTATTTTTTACAAAAGATAGAGCCTTTGATATATCAAAGGCTAAAAACATTTTAGGATATAGACCAAAAGTGGATTTAAAAACTGGAATTAAACAAACAGTTAAATGGTATCAAGATAATGGTTATTTATAAGAAATCTTATTATTTTTTACTAATTTGTGAATAAATCTCTTTAAATATATTAAAATTAGCCCTAACCTCATAACTAAAAATTTAATTATTAATCTTTGAAAAAACCTACTTTTTCTAAATATAAAAGTAAGCGAATAAAATCTTTCATTTAGTATATCTTTGGTAGTAAAATTTGGTATTTTTATATAATAATTTGGAACTATTTTACCTCTTTTTTTAGCTCTTTCAATCCTTATTAAATTAGTCTTCTTTTTTGTATAAACAACTGCTTTATTAGATTTAATAAACTCTGTTTTTGGAATTTGATTTAATATTAATTTATCTTTACTTTTTATCTGTGAAAGAATTTCTTTACCTTTATCAGTTCTTTCAATAACAAGAGACCATCCACCACTATATTTGTAATTTCCTTTTTCATCTTTTATCCATGGATCACCAACAGATATATCTGCAAATTCACTTGATACATCTATGCAGTATAAACATCGAGCACAGGGATATAGATGAGCAAGGAATACATAAGCTCCTTCTTTATGTGAAAGATGATGTAATTCTTTCTGACTTCCATTTTTTAATGTAACTTCTGTTTTCCCAGGCCACTCTCCTTTTCTAAATTCTATCTTCTTCACATCATTTTCTTTTATCTTTGATGCCCATAACATATCCTTTGTGGCTACTTCTGTAATATTCGTTGAACATAGTAGTCCTATTATTAAATAAATATTATCTTTTAAATTTCTTTTTAAAGAAATAGCCTTTTTTAAACCATGAATGTGGCAGGGGAGACCAACATACGCAACTTTCTCATCAGAATTTTCTATTTCTTTTAAAAGAGAATTAACAGGTGAAACAGAATATTTTGATTGTGCACTTTCTAATATTTCTTTACTCGTCTTGGCAAGGATTGGTTTCGCTTTCCAGGGTTTTTCGGGATCAGAGATAGTAACAATAGCACCCTGAATTATATTTTCATTTAGAAGAAAATCTAATATTTGGGTTACAACACCACCTGAGGTTGCTTTTATTAATATATTTTCATTAATAGTCCTACCGACATATAGCTTCGTAAAAAAACCATTAGCATAAAAGTCATAATCCATTTCACCAAATGTCTGTTTAGCAATTTCTGGAAAATTTACTTCTATTCCTGGACACACTTTTAAACATAAACCACAATCATTACAGATTTCATAATCAGGAAAATATGGATAATAATATTCACTCAGAATAATTACATCCTTTGGACAAATTCCAACACAAGTTCCACATCTTAAGCAAAGCCCCTCTTTTACAATAGTTTCTATTTCTCTAATAGATTTTTTATCTATAGCTTTACTCATCTTTTCCATTTTTATTTTTAAATTTGAAAATTTAAAAAATAATAAAAAATTAGTTATAGGTTAAAATGCCAATTTTTAAAGAGAATCTAATATTTTTTAATTTTTATAAAGTAAATCAATAACCATCTTTGGTGTTTCTTTTGCTTTCTTCTTAAGTTCCTCTATTTGTTTTGAAAGATGTTTTTTTATTTTTTCTCTTTCATACCATGATTTTTTAGTAATATTGAAAAGATTCTCAACATTAAAATTTGAGAATTCGAGCCTTTGTTCTTCTAAGTTAAGTTCTCTTAAATAATTTCTGACTTTATCTTGATAAACCAAACCCAAAATAGGTGTATGCATAGCACTTGCTAAAATAAGTGAATGAAGTCTCATGCCAATAAAAAGCTCAATTTCTCCGAGAAGTCCCATTATCTCCTGACTGGAATATCTCTTATTAGTTATTAAATTAACTCTTTCTTTATTTCTAATAAGATTTATAACTCTTGAGATAATTGGGATATCCATATGTTGAGTTGCAAAAAATATTACATTAACATTTAAATCCTCTATGACTTTATCTAAAACTGATGCAATATCTCTTAAAAAACTTTCAATATTAATAGGTTCTCTTCCAGTTTCAACCCAAGTATCAACATAAGCATTTATATTAAATCCGAGAAATGGTCTATCTCTCCTAATTTTTTCTAATGACAATATTTTTTTAGTACGACCTTTTGTACAAGGAGTATTATTTAATGCAGCATCTGCAGTTAGAAATATCTTAGATTCTGGTATTTTTAAACTCTTTAGAATCTGAATAGATTGGCTGTCTCTGACAGTTATTAAGTCTGTCATTTCAGATATCTTTTTTAACATTTTCTTACCAATAGTAGTAGTAATTGGTCCCACTCCTACATTGTAATAAACAATTTTTTTCCCCTTTCTTTTAGCAAATGGAATAAGAAAATATAAAGTTGAGAGAAAATTAAATAGTGGGTTATAAAGAGCTCTATCAAAAAGTATCGCATCAAAAATAATTATCATGTCAGTTCTTGCAACAGAAAGAAAAGTGGGAAACCCAAGCATCTTTATACTAAAATGCCAGGGGAGCATGGAAATCGGTTTAGCATTATATTTACTAAAGCTTTTCGTAATAAATGATGGATTAATAGTAGGTATTTCAAATCTTAAATCTGGATCAAGTTCCTTTAAATCTGACATTATTGAGTTCAGGAGTGCAGCGTCTCCAGCATTTCTTCCAGAGGAAGAACCGAGAAGTGTTATGCTTTTTGTCTTTTTATCTAAATTTGAATTTTCTTTCATAAATTTTAATTATTCTTAAAACTATAAATTTTGTAATCTTCTATTTTCTATTTCTTATTAATTTGGCTGGTGTTCCTCCATAAATAGTGTATTCTGGTACATCTTCTGTTACTACTGAACCAGCAGCTATAATTGAATCTCTCCCAATTTTTGTTCCATCTAAAATAGTTGATCCAGCTCCTATCCATGAATTATCTCCAATTTTAACTCCACCTCTTAAATCAAATCCTTGTTGAGCAATTGGAATATCAGTTCTTTCAAATTTATAGTTTCCACCCCCAATATAATTCTTAGCTGCAATTAAGACATTTTGTCCTATTTCTATCCTTTGAAAAGTGGCAATTCTGCAATGACTTCCAATTATTGTATTTTTTCCAATCCCAATTTGGCCATTTCTTGCAGAAATTATGGAGAAATTAGAGATAAAACAATTATCATCAATTCTTATTTTTGAGTCTTCTTTACCTTGAGCATCTAAAATAATATGATCACTTACAATCACATTTTTTCCTATTTCAATTTTATGGGGATGTCTTAAAATTAGATTCTTACCAAAAATTGTACCTTTTCCAACTCTTTTGAAAAGTGTCGGATAAAAGGTTTTTCTTAAAAAAAGTCCTAATGCACTTGGAATTTGGTCAAATAAAGTAGTGATAATTTCATATTTAATTAGATAAAAAAGATCTTCATTTCCAATAAATAAATCCTTGTATTTTTTAAGATTGTTCATATAATACTCCTGACCTCATTATTATTAAATAATGTCTATAAACTTATAATCTTTTGGTTATTCAAATTCTATCACTTATCATAAAAAATAGACCACTTACATGATTATTTTTTATTTTTGTTTATAAAATTTTTTTCCTTATCACTTCTTATAAAAAAATAGATTATACCACCAATTAACCCTAATAATATTACTTTTGCTCTTAATAATAACGCTACTAATGCTGAAATAGAACTCAAAACCCCCACTAAAGAGAACAAATATACAATTGCATTTTCAAATAAACCCAATCCTGCAGATGTTATAGGAGCAGACAGTACAATTAATAGAATTATTGGAACTATTATAAAAACATCTAAAAAATTTGGTTTATAGTTGAAGGTTAAAAATGAGAAATAAACATTAAGTATAGCTAAAAGGTTATATATAATTGAGTAAATAAAGGAGTAAAAAAGTGCTCTTTTTTCATATTTATATTTATTTATTGCAGTTGTCCATTCATCAAGCTTTGTAAATATTTTTTTAAAGAGATTGATTTTTATAATATTCTTAATAAAATTTAATATTTTTGGATTAAAAATCATCCATATAAAAATAATTAAAGCTGTAATTATACAAATAATAATTAAAAGGACTGTTGGATTTTTTAAAAAAAGCTGAAATTTTAGAAATATTGAGAAGATTGCAAACATTATTAAAGCAATTATTCCCATAATTCTTTCCATAAATACTGCTGCAAAAGAATCTGGTGTATTTTTTGTTTGCTTTGCAGTTTCATAGATTCTAATAAAATCTCCTCCTAAAAAACCAATAGGTATTATATTATTGAAAAAATATCCTACCAAATATAACCCTGTCAATCTGGAAAGTGAAATATTTAGATTCTTGCTTTTCAGTAATATCTGCCATTTAAGACAGCTAACTAAAATCAGTGGAAAAGTTATAAAAATTACTATTAAAAGATAGAAGTAGTTAATATCTTTAAAAGAATCTATTATTGTTGGCCATTCAGGTGCAATAATAGATACAATAAAATATGTCAAAAGTATCAAACTAACTACTAACTTAAGTGAGTTAATTATTCTTTTTCTGTTTATCTTGTTTTTATCAATCATTTTTATATTTTATAAGCTGTCATTTGTTTGTGTTTGAAAAAATAATTTAGATTAGACACTTTTAGATGTATATATTATAATCTAAACTCTTATATTTTCTAAAATTTTGTATCTTTAATAAAATTTCAAAATTTTTTGTAAAATTGAAATTTAAAAAGGGAACTGTTAATCTATATCAAGAGTCTAATAATAGAATAATTGAAATATTTCGGAGGTTTTATTAAAAATTCCGCAAAAAATATTAAAAAATGCTTATTTAAGCGATGGAAGATATAAAAGAAGAGAATAAAAACAAAGTAAATATAAAAAAAGAAGTTAAAAATAAAATAAATTTTAAAAAAATATTATTTAGATTTATTGAGCTCGTTTTAGCATTTCTGATACTAATAATTCTTTTCAAATTTGCTGGTGTTACATTTCAAGACATAATTAATTCTTTTTCAAATATTTATCTCAAAAGTCTTTTAATTTCTTTTTCAATATCTGCTTTAAGTGTCTTTGTAAGAGCTATTCGTTGGAAATTGTTAATTGGACCTCAAAGTCCCATTATTTCTAATTTATTTCTTTTTACTTGGGCTCGAGCTTTTCTTGAGGAGACTGTTCCAGCAAGGTTGGGAGCACTATCTCACATTTATTTCTTAAACAGGAGATTTAGATTTCCTATAGAAGTTGGACTGTCAACAATGATTGTTGCGATGTTTTTTGATTTTATAACGATTACACCTCTTATTATTTTGTCACTACTATTAGTTGGAATTAATATTCCATTTCTACCCGCAAATATAGTGCTTATTGTGGTAGTTATTACTATTATTTTAATAATCGTTCTTTTAAATTTAACAAAAATAATAAATTTAGGTTTGACCTTTTACAATTGGATAGTTAAAAAGATTGGAATTGGTGAGAAAAAGTTTGTAAAGAAAATAGGAGAGAAACTAAATCTAACAAATGAAAGTATTGTGGAGATAAGAAGTCAAGGAGTGTATATATATGTTTTTTTAATAACATTAGTAATAAGAGTATTAAAATTTACAGCATACTATTTTTTATTACATAGTGTTGTTGCATTTCATGGTTATGCATATAAAGACCTTAATTTTTTAAAAGTTTTTTTAAGCACTTCAGCTGCGGAGTTCTCTGCACTACTTCCTACTCATACATTTATGGGTTTTGGAACATATGAAGTTGCATTTGCTTATCCACTAATTTTACTAAAGGTATTCAATGAAAAAGTGGCAGCATTGGCTGCTTTTAGTTTCCATACTATTTCATTAATTTATACAATAGTTTTAGGTCTTAGCTGTTTAATTATAATGATGGCACCAATCTATTTTGGAACTAAGAATAAGGATGATGTGAAAATATAATGGAAAAAATTATAAATTTTATTAGAATTCTTAAGAAAATATTTTTAACCATTGTTATAGGTTTAGCAATTTTAATATTTACTATAACAAATGTTTCTTGTCGTGGATGTATTGGGATACATATTGGTACTGAAGAAGAAACAGAAAAGCAAACAGAGGAAGAACCAACAACTACTCAAATTACAGAAGAACCTACAGAGGAATCTACTGAAGAACCTACAGAACCCACAGTAAAACCTGTTAAATATGGAGAAAAATGGATAGTTTTTACATCAGATATGAATGGGGATGAGGATTTATATAGAATCAAACTTGATGGGACAGGACTGGATTTACTCATGGCCAATGAACAGGATGATAGATATCCAGCTCCGTCATCAGATGGAAAATTAATAGCTTATTCTTTAGAAGTAAATGGACATTGGGATATATTCATTATGAATCCTGATGGAACAGATAAAAAACAGCTAACAACTCACTCTGCAGATGATGCTTATCCTTCTTGGTCATCTGATGGAAATTACATATTTTTTCAATCAAATAGAGATGGAAACTGGGAAATTTACAGAATGAATTCAGATGGAAGTAACGAAAAAAGATTAACTTTTAACGCAGCAGTTAATGATTGGCATGTAACTGCTCATCCATTTTTTGATGAAATTATATATGAATCAGGTCCTACCGGAAGAGAGGATATTTATGTTATGGATTATGAAGGTCAAAATAGTAGGAAAATTTCACAAGATAATAGAAGAAAAAGGATGCCGGTTATTTCCCCAAATGCGGATATTATAGCATTTGTTTCTTATGAAGGGGGAGGCGATGATAAGCATAGAGAAATATTTACTATGACTTACTATGGAGAAGGAATAAAAGATATTACTAAAAATGCAAATAGGGAGGATTCACACCCATGGTTTTCACCTGATGGTAAATTAATTGTTTATCATACAGAGGATGGAAGAGGAAACTACTCTATTATGATTATGAATCCCGATGGTACTAATAAAAGGGTTATTTTTACATCAAGTGATAAAAATTGGGGTCCAGCATTTCTTTATGAAATAATAGAAGACTAAAATTTTTATATATAAAAATTTTTTAAATATTTTATTAGATTGTAGTTGTAATTTTGAACTTATTTTAGGTAAAAAATTATTAAACTATTAACCTTTCTAAATTACTAATTAAAAAAATAATTAAAAGCAATCTATCTTATGCCTTTTTATCCTTGGAAATTTTAAAGGAAGCACCTAAAGCAAATCCTAACCACAAGCCCCATAAGTCATACTTATCAAAGATGTATTTAATTGAAATTGATAAAACTTCAAAATTTTTAAAAATCTTCTCACTTATTATAAGATGTAATGAAGTCAGGTATATGATTAAAGAAATTAATGGAACAATACCAAAAATTACGAATCTTCTAAAATCAAAATTTGTTCTTTTAATTTCTGGATTTTTTAATTTAAAAATAAAATAGCTAATAAAAAAGCCAACAGCAACAGGGAGTATGCATTTCGTTAATTTGTTTGCAATGGGTGATAAGGTTACATTTATAAAAGGAAGTATATAATCAAATAAAGCATAAATGGAGATGGAAATTAATACTAAAACTAAATAAATTACCAAAATTGACTTTTTCACATTTTTTTCCTTAACAATTTATAAATTATTTGATTGATATATTACTAGATATCTTTAACTTTTTAAACATTATCTTTTACTTATTCATTTTTCCTTTAGGTGAGATGGTTTTTTACTTAAGTTATCTTTCTATTCTAAACTCAATTTAAGGAAGGGTAGAAGATAGTCAGTTGGGACTCCTAAAAATGTTTTTCTCCAAACTCTATCACAAGTATTACAGGGGCTCATATTTTTAATTTCACCATTTGAGATCGTTTCTCTAAGATTTATTAATTTTTCACTATTAAAAATATCCACTAAGGAATTCTTCTTAACATCCCCAATTGAGATCTTTCCGAACCAATCCTGTGGACAGGGAGCAACTTTCCCATCATAAAATATTGTTAATGAATACCATAAAAAGGGACATGGTACATATTTGAAGCCTATTTTTTTTAATTCATCTACATTTTCTAATAATGAAATACTACCTCCCCAGTTATGAGGTATTCTTACTACAAATTCGTCAAGTGAAAGACCTTCAAAGTTTTTAAGAAATAGCTTTTTTTGTTCTTTTATTTTTTCCTTATCATATCCGTTTGTATATTCCATTACCTGAATTCTTGTGTATGGAATATCTGTTTTCATTTCTTTCTTTAATTTTAGAAGTTCAATAATTTTTGAAAGGGTTTTTTCATATTTAGCGGGAATTCTGTTTGATTCATACATCCCTTTATCATAACCATCAAAAGAGAATGAAATGAAATCAAGCTTTGCATTAATGAGCTCTGTTGAAAGATTTTTATTTAAAACTGTTGCGTTTGTGTGTAAAACAGTTTTTATATTTTTTGAATTTATATATTTAATCATATCTACTATCTGAGGATGAAGAAGTGATTCGCCTCTATGGAAAAGATATATATCATGAAGATAATCACATGATTGATCAATTATATCTTTAAAAAGTTTCCAGTCCATAAATCCCTTTTGTTCTTTTGGGATATCCTTATTGGGACATAGTCTGCATCTCAAATTGCAAACATTAGTAGTTTCAATCCAGAGTTTTGTTGGTTTATAGGAAAGGGTACTATTTCTTCTTATATAATTAAGGTAGATTCTAAATAAATTAAATATTTTCCTGGTTTTTTCCATTTCTAATCCAGTATTTTTTTAACAAAATAGATTGGCTTATTTTGTGCTTCATGATATGTTCTAACAGCAAGTTCTCCTAAAAGACCCATAGAAATAAACTGAAATCCTAAAAAGATAAGAAGAACTGCTAATAGCAGTAATGGTCTATCTCCAATGGATTGTTTCTGTACAAGTTTTACATATGATAAAAAAAGTGCAATTAGAAATCCTAAAAATGCAGTTATTATTCCTAAAGACCCAAAAATTTGAATTGGTCTTGTTGAGTAACTAAGTAAGAATTTTAATGTAATAAGGTCTAAAATAACTCTCGGTGTTCTTGATAATCCATATTTTGATTTTCCGAATTTTCTTTTATGATGAGAAACTGGGATTTCTGTAACATCTATACCTATCCAACTTGCTAATGCAGGAATATATCTGTGCATTTCACCATAAAGTTGTACATTTTTTACTACATCTTTAGAGTATGCTTTTAAAGTACAACCATAATCGTGAAGATGAATGCCTGCTAAAATAGAAACAAGCCAATTCGCAATTTTAGAGGGAACTTTTCTTGTTAGAAAAGGGTCTTTCCTGTCTTTTCTCCAGCCACTCACAACATCATATCCTTCTTCCATTTTTTCTAATATCTTAGGGATATCTTTCGGGTCATTTTGTAGGTCAGCATCTATTGTTACAATTACATTTCCTGCAGAATAATCAAATCCAGCTGAAATTGCTGCTGTTTGACCATAGTTTCTTCGAAACTGAATAACTTTATATTTTGGATTTCTTTTATGAATTTCAGCCAATTTATCAGTAGTTCCATCTGTACTTCCATCATCAATAAGCAATACCTCATAACTTTTATCTAATTTTGATAAAACCTCCTCCAAACTCTTATACAATCTTTCAACATTGTCTGCCTCATTATAGACTGGAATTACTACTGATAAGTCTAAATTTCTTTCTTCATTTCTTTCAATTTTTGAATTTTTTGAAATTTGCAAGCTTTTTCTCCTAAGAATTTTTTTGTTTTTAATAAAAATTATTATTAGATATATTATTAAATATTATCATTAGAAATCTGGAATTGCAGGTATTTTTCTCTTATGAACAGATTTAATAATCATTTCTTCCATATTTTCTTTAAAAGACTTCTCAATCCTTCCTGAGATTATATATTTATCTATTTGGTTATAAGTTACTCCCATCTCACCTTCATCAGTTTGTCCTTTCCACAAGCCTCCTGAGGGTGGTTTTTCAATAATTTTTTTAGGAATTTTTAAATATTTTGCAAGTTCTCTTACCTGTGATTTTAAGAGATTACCAAGCGGAAGTATATCTACACCCCCATCTCCATATTTTGTAAAATATCCAACTGCAAGTTCACTCCTATTACCTGTTCCAACTACTAAATAGTTCAAGCTATTTGCAAAATAATAAAGAGTTAACATCCTTAGTCTTGGCTTTAAGTTTGCTTTTGCAATTTGGTAACTTTTTTTATCCAGAGCAATCTTGGGTAAGATGGATATTAAATTATTATATACTTCATCTAAAACAACTTCTTTGCAAGGGATAGAAAACTTATTTATGATAAGATATGCGTCTTTTATATCCTTTTTAATGCTATTGCAGGGCATAATTAACGCAAGACATCTATTTTTTAGTGATTCCTTGCAAAGAACAGCTGTAACTGATGAATCTATTCCTCCGCTTAAACCAAAAACCACACCACTAGTTCCAGCCATTTCAACCTGTTGTCTTATCCAACTAACTAATTTATTTTTTAGCTCTTCCATCTTATTCCTTTTGATTTAGATACCATTTTACAAACTTTTCTATTCCTTCTTCAATACTGACCTTGGGTGAGTACCCTAGTAATTTTTCTGCTTTAGAAACATCTGCATACGTTCTTTCAACATCTCCTGATTGAGGAGGTAAAAAACTCAACTTTGATTTTTTCTCCATCTTTTCTTGAATTAAATTTACTAAATCCAGTAGTTTTATTGGATCTGAACTACCTAAATTTATAATTTCAAATCCTAAATCTTTTTTTATTGCAGATTTTATTCCATCCAATATGTCGGTAATATAAGTATAATCTCTACTGCTACTTCCATCACCATATATTGGTATTAGTTCATTATTATTCATAAGTCTTGTAAATTTATGAATTGCCATCTCAGGTCTCTGTCTTGGTCCATAAACAGTAAAAAATCTCAAGCAGGTGATAGGGATTTTGTAGAGATGATAATAATTGTAGCAAAGTAATTCCGCACCTTTTTTAGTGGCAGCATAAGGAGATATCGGTTCATCAACCTTGTTATTTTCACTGAAAGGAACTTCGCTATTACCGTAGATAGAAGACGAAGAACCAAAAATCATTTTTTTAATTTTATATTTCTTACACATTTCAAGTAAATTTAAAGTACCCAAGACATTTACTTTTGTGTATAATTCTGGATTTTTTATTGAGCCTCTTACACCAGCTTGAGCAGCCATATGTACTAAAATATCAATATCAAATGATGAAAAAATCTCATTTAAAAGATCTTTATCCAAAATGTCGCCTTCTAATAGTTTAAAATTTGGATTTTCTTGAGCATTTGAAATATTTTTCCACTTAATTTCTGGGTCATAGTATGGATTGAAGTTATCAATTACAACAACATTTTCTCCCGATGAAAGAAGCTCATCTACAATATGGGACCCTATAAATCCTGCTCCACCTGTTATTAGAAATCTCATAGATAAGTCTCCTTTTTTTAAATTTGTCTAATTATACATCAATATGGGATTTTTTTATAAGAGGAACTTTTTATTTATATTTAATTATGTGTATAATTAAGCATAAATTAAACAAAATATTAAGAGTAATCAGGATTTGATTCTAAGTCAATTACCCCTACCTAAAGGAAGGGGCTTGTTCCGTGAGGAATGAGGGTAACTAGTTGATTAGGAGGCTTTAAATGAAGCAGAAGTTATCAGTAAAGTTAAAGAACACACCAGGAGATACTTCTCTAGTTCACTGCTCTGTAAGTTCTGTATTAAACAAAGAGGAAACTCTTAGTGTACAGGACAAAGTACTGACTGATAACATCTCCGAAGAGAACTATTCCCAGCATAGAGGGAGTTCTGACTTGAGAGTCCAGAACATTGTCTATGTGCTAAATATGAGAGGTAAACCTCTTATGTCAACAACCCAGCAAAAGGCAAACAAACTTTTAAGA
>JAHJRV010000038.1 GCA_018830725.1 Actinomycetota bacterium
ACCAGATATAGATATACCTACTCTGATTTTTGTTTTTTCAATATCAAATTCCTCTATATTACCTGAAAGTGTGCTTGAAAATACTAATTCTGAAGTAAGAGTTTCTTTACATAAATAATCCTTATACTCCTCAATTATTTTTCTCTCTTTTTCTGAGCAATCGATTATAGTTTTTATGGTATTTTCTATTCTAAATCCAGCCCCTTTTCTCTGGTTTTGAATTAATCTCACTAGTTCTCTTATAAAACCTTCATCAAGAAGTTTTTTTGACAATACTGTATTTAAAGTAAGAGCTATTTCACCTTCCTTTTCAGTTATATGTTTTGGTGGTGCAACTATCTCTATTAATATTTCTTCCGGTAATAGCTCTTCCTCTTGTTCTTCCAACTTAATTTTAACTTTCTCGTTTGCTAACACAGTATTTGCAATTTCTTGATGATTCATTCTTTCCAAGATATTTTTTATTACAGAAACCTTAGAGCCATATTTTGGACCCAGAAGTTCAAGATTTGGTTTTACCTTATAGTTCAATATCTGTTTAAGATCTGGGGTTAATTCAAAACTTTTTACATTAAGTTCATCTTTTATTACAGCCTTATAATCTATCAATTTTTCTGTTTGTTCTGTTTTAAATACTTTAATATATGACAATGGTTGCCTAACTTTTATTGATGCCTTATTTCTTGCTGACCTACCCAAACTAACTACCTTTCTTACCAGATTCATCTGTTCCATTAAATCTTTATCAATTAATTCTTTTTTAGAAATTGGAAAATCTGTTAGATGTACACTTTCTGGTGAATCTTTAGAAATAGAAAAAACAAGATTTTGATAAATCTCCTCACTTATAAAGGGCATATACGGTGCTAACAGTTTTGCAATTGTTACCAGACATTCATAAAGAGTCAAATATGCAGAAATCTTATCTTTATCTTCCTCAGATTTCCAGAATCTCCTTCTTGATCTTCTAATATACCAGTTTGATAATTTATTAACGAATTGTTCAATTTCTTTTCCACCCCTTGTAGCATCATAGTTATTCAGACTTTCATCAACAGTAGATATTGTTTGATTTAGTTCTGATAAAATCCATTTATCCAGAACAGACCTTTCCTCAAATTTTAGGGAATATTTTTCTGGATTAAATTTATCAATATTTGCATATACTACAAAAAAACTATAACTGTTCCATAATGTAAGAATAAACCTCTTTATGATTTCATTTATTATATCCACATCAAAATTCTTATTTACCCAAGGGGAGCTAGAGGTAAAGAGATACCATCTAAGTGCATCAGCACCCTGGTTATTTAAAACTGACCAGGGATCTACTGTATTCCCTCTGGACTTACTCATTCTTCTTCCATATTTATCATTTATTAGACCTAAGCAGACAACATTTTTATAACTTGACTTCTCAAATAAAATAGTTGATATAGCCATCATAGTATAAAACCAACCTCTAGTTTGATCTAGGGCTTCACAAATAAAATCTGCTGGAAAATTATCATGAAATTTTTCATAATTTTCAAAAGGATAATGAAGTTGAGCATATGGCATTGAGCCAGAATCAAACCAACAATCAATTACTTCTTTAACTCTACTCATTTCAGCTTTACACTCTGGACAAATAAGATTTATTTCATCAATATATGGTCTATGTAAATCTAGTTTATCTGGAAAATGTTTAGCTAACTTCTTAAGTTCATCCATGCTTCCAATGCAAATTCTATGACCAGAATTATCTTCCCAAATAGGAAGTGGTGTACCCCAATATCTCTCTCTTGAAAGTGACCAATCAATATTATTTTCTAACCAATTACCAAATCTTCCATATTTGATGTGATCAGGATACCAGTTTATCTCAGAATTTGATTTTAATAACTTATCTTTTATTGTTGATGTAGCGATAAACCAGGATTTCCTTGCAAAATATAAAAGTGGAGTATCACATCTCCAGCAATGAGGATATGAATGTAAAATTTTTTCCTCTTTAAATAGGATTTTTCGTTGTATAAGATTTTTTATAATTTCAGGATCAGCTTTTTTAACAAATAGACCTGCAAAATCAACAGCTTTTTTCTTTATTTTACCTGATTCATTAACTAATTGAATAATAGGAAGACCTTTTTCTCTTGCTAAATTCATATCATCTACACCAAAAGCAGGAGCTATATGAACAATTCCAGTTCCTTCCTTAAGAGAAACAAAATCTGCACCTACTACAAGATAACAATCATTTTTTATGTTTGTGTAATTAAAAAGAGGTTCGTATCGCTTACCTGTAAGATCTTTTCCTTTAAAAGTTCTTAATATTTGATAAGGTTGTTCAATTACATCTTCTAAAAGAGTTTTAGCCAATATAAGTTTTTCATTATTCTTGCTTATTTCAACATAATCTTCATCCAAGTTCACAGCTAATGCTACATTTGATAGAAGGGTCCACGGTGTTGTAGTCCAAACCAAGAAGTTAGAATCCTCATCTTTAAGTTTAAACTTTACATAAACTGAAGGGTCCTCAACTTCTTTATAACCCTGAGCTACTTCATGACTTGAAAGAGGGGTTCCACATCTAGGACAGTAAGTTACAACTTTGTATCCTTCATATAAAAGATCCTTATCATATATTTGTTTTAAAATCCACCATACAGTTTCAATATAGTTATTTGTAAAAGTATAGTATGCATCAGACATGTCTAACCAGAAACCAATTCTATCAGTCAATTTAACCCAGTCTTCTACATACTCAAATACAGATTGTTTACATAACTCACTAAAACGCTTAATTCCAATTTCTTCAATTTCTTTTTTACTATCCACCCCTAATTTTTTTTCAATTTCAAGCTCTACAGGTAGACCATGTGTATCCCATCCACCTTTCCTTGGAACATAATATCCTTTCATTGTTTGATATCGGGAAAATATGTCCTTAAATGATCTCGCAAGTACGTGATGAACTCCTGGTTTAGCATTTGCTGTTGGAGGTCCCTCATAGAATATGAACTTTTTACTTCCCTCTCTATTTTTTAGACTCTTTTGAAAGATTTTATTATTCTTCCAGAACTCTAAAATATTGTTTTCAAGTTTTACTAAATCAACTTTACTTTTAACTGGTTTAAACATTTTTACTCCAAGAAATCATTAGTAATTGCTAATAAAACAGTGTATAAATATATAAGTAAATACAGAATATTTATATAATTATACATAAAATATAATTTATAATCGGATTTTTTTCCTTTATTTCCTTTTAGTATAAGCATTTCATAAATAAAAACCTCCCATTAAAATTTAAGAGAGGTTTTATCTGAAATCTTTTTATATAAATTTAAATTACTTTATTTGAATATTTTTACATATCTCCTATTATAATAATCTTATTATATTTTTAAAGAAATTATATAAAGTCAGATTAAAATCAAAATAGCAAATTAAACAATCTTACTATTTAATTAAACTATATTTTCCTCATCAAAAAATTTATCAGCTATTTCACTATTAGCAAAAGATTCTGTTTTTTTCTCCTTATGCTTTTCTTCTACCCCACTTTCAGCTTCAGATTCTATCTCATCCATTTTTTCAGACTCATCTTCTGCTTTTAAAGCCTCATTAGAATCTTCAATTCTTGCCTTTTCTTCAACACTCTTTTCACTTAAATCCTCTTCTACAGCCGTAGGTCTTTCATATATCTTTTCAGTTTTTAAAACTGATGATAATCTATTATAAATTTCTGTTAAACTATTATTCAATTTATCCTGTATTTTCTTAATTCCCTGGATATCTTCTAACATTTCTCTAATTTCATCTTGAGATTTAAGCACAAGCTCCTCAGATTTTTTTTCCGAGTCTATTTTTATGTTTTCTGATTCAAGTTTAGCAGCTTTAATGATTTCCTCTGCGGATTTTTGTGCAGAAATTAATGTATTCTCCATTATTTTTCTAATTTCACTCGGTTCTCCCCCTGTCGGTTCTCCCCCTGTCTCCCTTTTTAGTTCTACTTCATTAAGTCTTCTCTTTAAATCGTTATTCTCTTTATGAAGCGTTTCTAATTCTCCAGCTATGGCATCTAAAAAGGTGTCTACTTCTTCTGGATTATATCCCCTCAAAGATATGTGAAACTGCTTTTCCTGGATATCTATTGGTGTTATTCTCATCTATATCTCCTTTCATAATATTGCTTTAATATTTTATCAAATTTTTTTATTTTTTACTTCATTAATTGCTTACTTAGTTCCTCAGCTCTATTTGTTGCTGCTTTTATTGCTTTTAATATGTGATATCTAATTGCTCCTTTTTCAAATTGCTCTAATGCTGCAATAGTTGTTCCACCAGGAGATGTAACCATTCTTCTTAATTCAGTTGGAGATTTACCAGACTCCTTCAACATCTTGACTGAACCCTCCATAGTCTGAACTGCAAGTTTTTTTGCAATATCTTTATTAAGTCCAACTGATATCCCTGCATCTACTAAAGATTCTATAAAATAGAAAAAATATGCAGGTCCACAACCATTAATAGCAGCAGCAGCATTCTGCAACTTCTCAGGTAATATATCAACATCCCCGACACAAGAAAGTAATTCCCTTGCAAAATTTAGGTGTTTATCATTCGCATATTTTCCTTTACTTAATACAGATATTGCTGATTGAAAAAGTGCAGGAGTATTTGGCATAACTCTTATTACAGGAACTTCTTCTTTCATATATGATTCAATGAAATATGTGGGAATACCAACAGCAATTGAAATTACCATTTGATAAGATCTTAAAAGTTCTCCTACTTCCTCTAAAACTGTGGCAATATTCTGTGGTTTTACTGAAAAAAATATCATATCAGAAACTTTAACAGCTTCTTTATTATCCATTGTAGTTTTCACATTGTACTTCTCCTCTAAATATTTGAGCCTTTGCTTCCTGATATCACTTAGAATAATATTCTCCACTGGGAAAAATTTCGATGAGATAATCCCCGCAAGAAGAGCTTCACACATATTTCCAGCTCCAATAAAACAGAGTTTATTAAAATCATCCATATTTTATCCTCCAAAGATGTTAATAATGATCAAAAATAGATTAAAATTGATTAAAGAGTCCTTTTTCTTCCAATCTTATCCTCTCTTCTGCTGATACCTCAATATTATAAGGTGATAAAAGAAAAACTCTATCTGCAACTCTTTGAATTCCACCATCAAGACCGTATGTAAGACCACTTGCAAAATCTATAACTCTTTTCGCCAGATTTTGATCAACTCCCTGCAGATTGATAATCACCGGAATATTTGCTTTAAACTTTTCACCCATAACTTGTGAGTCACTAAAACTATGTGGTTCAATAATATATACTTTAGATTGAATAAATTCTTTTGACTTATTTATTCTTCTAACATCTTCTCTCTTATTCTCTCCTGAGTACTTAACTACCGGTTTTGTAAAACGGCCTATTGAAGATCTTTCTTCTTCCTCTTCTTCAAGAAATTCCTCTTCTTCTTCAGCCAAACCTAAAAAAATCAATACCTTTTTAAAAAATCCTGGCAAAAAAATCACCTCACTTATTTAAAAATTGCAGAACCTATTCTTACCATAGTTGACCCTTCTTCTATAGCTATCTCAAAATCATTACTCATTCCCATTGATAAATGTGAAAGAGAAAGATCTGGATACTTCTTATTTATCTTATTTTTAAGTTCTCTTAATGTTTTAAAAATCCTTCTACAAATTGACATATCATCTGTAAAAGGAGCTAAGGTCATAAGACCAACTATTTTTACATTTTTATAATTTGATATTTCTTTTACAAAATCAATTAATAGATTGGGTTTAATTCCATACTTTGTCTCTTCACCAGATATATTTACTTCTACTAATATTTTTTGAATTTTATCTATATTTTTTGCTCTTTTATCAATCTCTTTTACTGTTGATATAGAATCAATTGAATGTATATATTCTACAATTGGAATGACTAATTTCACTTTCCTGCTCTGAAGATGTCCAATAAAGTGCCATGTAACTAAATCTCCTATATTATTATATAGATCAATTAATTTTTTTGCTCTATTTTCACCAACATGTTTTATACCATTTTCAATTGCTACCTTTAATTCATCAGATTTAACATACTTCGATGCTGCAATTAACAGTATGTCTGAAGTTAAACGATCACTTCTTTTTGCTACTTCTTCTATTTTTTTATAAACATTACTAATCTTTTGTTTTATATAAATCTTCTTATTCATAAATTTTTTTATTTCAGATGAGATTACACAACTTTTTCTGAGTAAGTTCCTTTTGTCATTGCGAGCAATTTTTATTATGTCATTACGAGGAATCTCGCTCTTCGCAATGATACAGTATCAAAATAAAGAATCTGAGCAAAATCATAGACTCTATATCTACTAAATAAATATTAGATACCTTTATAACTATTGACTCTGCTCAGAATCCAAATTTAAAATTTTTTGATTTTAAATTATTATTAAAAATGTAATTTGAATTACAAATTAAGATTTTTGTTAAATTATTGGTTTTTCTTCCTCAAAAAAGATGGTATATCTAAATAATCTTCTTTTGTTTCTTCCTCTTCTTCGATTTCTTCACCAGCTTCTTCTGTCTCCTCCAGAACCTTTTCTTCAAAGGATACTTCTTCTTTTGGTGCTACTCTACTGGCAATTAATTCCTCATCAAATCCTGTTGCAATGACTGTTACTTTTAATGAATCCTTCCTATTTTCATCTAAAACAGCACCAAAAATTATATCTGCGTCCCTTTTTGTGGAATTTCTAATAATTTCAGCTGCTTGATTGACTTCAAAAAGTTTTAGGTCTGGTCCTCCTGTTATATTAAGAAGTATTCCACTCGCTCCTTCAATTGAATATTCAAGTAAAGGACTTGAAATAGAATTTTTAGCTGCTTCAATGCTTCTATTTTCACCTGAAGCTTCGCCACTTCCAAATAAAGCTGTTCCTGCATTACTAATTATTGATTTTACATCAGCAAAATCCAGGTTAATTAAGCCTGGCATTATTATCAAGTCTGTAATCCCCTGAATCCCATCCTTTAAAACAGTGTCTGCCATTCTAAATGAGTCTATTAAAGATGTGTCTTCATTTGATACTTCTAAGAGCTTATCATTTGGGATTACAATTAGACAATCAACATTCTCTCTAAGTTCAGAAATACCTTTATCTGCCTGAAGTGATCTTCTTAGTCCTTCAAAAGTGAAAGGTCTGGTTACAACTCCAACTGTTAATATACCTAATTCTTTGGCAATGTCTGCCACAATGGGAGCAGCTCCTGTTCCTGTACCTCCACCTTTTCCTGCTGTAATAAATACCATATCTGCTCCTTTTAAAACTTCAGCAATTGCATCTCTACTTTCTAATGCAGCTTGTCTACCAACTTCAGGGTCTGAGCCTGCTCCAAGACCTGTTTCACCTATTATAAGTTTATTATCTGCTTCTGCTAAAATTAGGGATTGCGCATCTGTGTTAATTGATATGAATTCTACCCCCTGTACTCCATCTTGAACCATTCTGCTTACTGCATTAATTCCACCACCACCCACTCCAACAACCTTTATAACTGCAACATAACTATTTCGAGGATCAATCACTTTTATTACCTCCTATTATTTTCATTTTAACATTTCAGAAAACCATTTTCTTACTTTATTTATTAGTCCTTTTATTAGATTTTTTCTTTCTTTTTTAAAACCCTCAACCTTTGGTTTATAGTTCATACCATACAACAGTAAACCTATACATGTAGAATATATTGGATTTTCTAAATTGTCAATATTTGATACAAAATTTTTTGGAATTCCTATTCTAACTGGTGCTAAAAAATAAGATTTTGCTATTTCATCAATTCCATAAATATGAGAAGAACCACCACTTAAAACCAGACCTCGAGGAATTAAATTTAATAGATTTTCTTTTTCAAATCTGTCATATATAATTTCAAAAATTTCTAATAAGCGGGGTTCAACAATATAGCAGAGTTTTGTAGCTGTGACTATTTTTTCGCTTCCTTTCTCTAAAAAGAAATAAGCACCTGGGTCTGTTAATTTTTCCATAGCAATAGCATAGCTACATTTTATTCTTTCTGCATTTTTATAAGAAGTCTTTAAACCAATTCTTATATCATTTGTTATTGTCTCTCCACCAACTGGAACTATAAAACTGTATAAAATACTCCCATCGACAAAAACTGCTACATCTGTAGTTCCAGCTCCAATATCAATTAGAGCCACTCCTTCATTCTTTTCCTCTTCGCTTAATATAGACAATGATGAAGCCACTGATTCAAGTACTATATCCTCAACTTCAATACTAGCTAAATTTAAAGCTTTTATTAAATTTCTTATAGAAGTTAATACTCCAAGTACAATATGCACTTCTGCTTCTAATTTTGTACCAAACATTCCGATTGGATTATTTATACCTTTTTGTCCATCTACTATGTAATACCTAATTAGTGAATGAATTAGTTTATATTGTGGTGGAATCTCAACTTTTAATGCTGTTTTTAGTGCTCTTTTCTTATCTAATGATGTTATCTCGAACTTAGGACCAGTTATAACTGTTTCTCCTTTATTATTAAATGATCTAATATGACCACCAGTTATTCCTATAACTGCGGATTCTATTTCAAATCCACTTTCCTTTTCAGCTTTCTCTACTGAATCGATTATGAAACCTGCAATTTCTTGCGTATTGACAACTATTCCCTTTCTCATGCCCTTTGATGGAGTGAAACCCATTCCCAAAATTTCAACTTGTCCTGATGTCGCCTTTCCAACCATAGTACATATTTTAGATGTTCCTATATCTATCGCAACAACTATCTCCTCATCTTTTGCCAATTAATTCACCCCTATATAATCCATTCTCTTAATAAATTGAACTTAAATAATTTTAATTAAATAAAAATTTATGGAGTTGTGACTGGCTTTGTCCAAACTCTTACATCAATTATTTTTAACTGACTATTTTTATCTTTTGATTTTTCTGACTCAACATTTTCATTTTCCTCTTTGGTGCTTTCCTGTTGTTCTGCTATACTTTCATGCAATTTATAAATTTCTAAAACAGTTTCTTCCTTTTTAGCCAGGTTTTCAGAGTTTCCAAATATTATTTCTATATTATCATTTGTAAATGCTGAAATATTTAAGCCATCACTTATAGAATAGTAAGATATCATCTTTTTCATATCTTCACTTAGATTATTAAAAATAACTATTACTTCAATTAAACCATCAATGTCAAGTTTATCTCCAATGTTTATTTCCTCAAATTCTAAATTTTTAATAATGGGAAGACTTTTCTCTGTATATTTATCTTTTTTGTCCAAGACATAACAATCTCTATTAATAAAAAAATATAGATCCTCATTTTTAATAACAGCCTCTGAAACCCTTTCTGTAATTTCAATGTCTATCATCCTTGAAAGATTTTTTTTAATTTTTACATCATCTATCCAGGAAAGTTTAAGTATCTTTTCTTTGACTCTATCTAAATCTATGCTGAATATATTAGAATTCTTATCTAATTCAAAAGTTTCAATGATCACTTCATCTGGATAATGAGTACATCCAGTAATTTTAATATCCTTAATGTTAAAAAATGGTGATGTCTCTAAAAATTTCTGAAGAGAAATGATTGATAAGAAAATTAAAGTAATATATAAAACTGCTCTTATAAATTTAAAAAAGTGACGTATTTTACTTATTTTCCTTCTCTTTTTTAAATATATAGAATTTCTAACCATCTAATTAAAACCAATTAATTTTATTTCTGTTTCTAAAATAATTTTGAATTTTTTATAAATGAGCTCTTTTGCCAACTCTACAAGGTCATATATATCCTTTGCTTTTGCATTATTAAAGTTCTCTATAAAATTAATATGTTTGGGAGAAAATCTAGCTCCATTTATAACTTTCCCTTTTAAGTAAATAGATTCTAATAGTTTTGCAACTGACATTCCCTCGGGATTCTTAAAAACACTCCCAGCAGTTTTTGATTCAATTGGTTGATATTTTCTTCTCCATTTTATATTTTTCTTCATTGTTTTTTCAATTTCCTTTCTTGAGCTTTGCTTAAACTTTAAATCTGCTTCCAATATCACTCCATTAATAGGAAATTTACAATACCTATAACCATAATCAAGTTGATTTGATGAAAAATTGTGAATTTTCCCATTATAGTCACAGACCTTCACATTTTTTATAAGATCACATATCTCTGAACCGAATGCTCCTGAATTCCCATTGATTGAACCTCCCAATGTACCTGGAATACCCCAGGCAAATTCCAATCCACTCAGCTCAATTTCTAGTGCTTTTTTTATGATACTTGATAAAGAAACAGGGGAACCAGCTGTAATTAAATTCCCTGAAATCTTTAACTTATTGAGCTCACCAGATAACTTAATTACAACACCTCTATAACCTTCATCTGAAAAGAGTACATTAGTTCCATTACCCAAAATAAAGATATTATATTTTGGATAACATACATCAAAAATCTTTCTTAATTGCTCCAGATTTTTAACAATACAGAAGTAATCAGCATTTCCACCAACTTTATACGATGTATGCTTGCTTAGAGGTTCATCAGTTATCAAAATCAAATTTTTTATGGATTTAAGATTTTCTAATATATTAGTGTTATTAAATTGTAAATATTTTATATTCATAGTTTTTCTAGTGAATTATTATCATAACTTTTCTAATAAATCATATGCTATTGTATTTATATCTCCAGCACCCATTACTACTACAATGTCATTGGATTCAACATTTTTAAGAAGGTAATAAGTTAAATCCTTTTTTTGTGGTAAATAGACAACCTGTTTTCTATTATTTTTCTTTAGTATTGAGTTCACAATTAATTTTGAAGTAACTCCAGGTATAGGATTCTCACCAGCTGGAAAAATTTCTGTAATTAAACACAAATCAGCATATTCAAAACAGTTGCCAAACTTTTCATACAGTAAATCAGTACGCGTGTATCTATGAGGCTGAAAAACGCTTATTATCTTATTATGTTTTTTTGCATTAGCTGCTTTCAAGGTAGCTGAAATCTCAGTTGGATGATGCGCATAGTCATCTACTATTGTTACACCTCGAGGGTTTCCCAATACATCAAATCTTCTCTGTGCTCCGACAAATTGACTGAGTGTAAAGGAGATTCTATCTGAAGAAATACCTAAATATTTACCAACTGAAATTGTAGCTAATGCATTATAAATATTATGTTCACCAGGAATTTTTAACTGAACTCGGAATTGTTCGTCTCTTAATTGAACTAAAAATTCACTTTTTAGCTCATCTATTTTAATATCTTTAGCTCTTACATCATTTCTTTCATCCAATCCATATGTAATATATCTGCTATTAATTTTATTCATCATATTTATTAAACATGGATCATCACCATTAATTACTGCTAATCCAGTGGGGGTAACTCCGTTAACAAACTTATTAAAAGCTTTCTCTATCTCTTTCTTGTTTTTATAATAATCTAAGTGGTCATCTTCAACATTTGTAACAACTGCAATCTCAGGTGTGATTTGAATAAATGTTCCATCACTCTCATCAGCTTCAACAACAAAATATTCACCCTCACCAAATTTCGCATTACTTCCGATATCATTCAATTCACCACCAACGAGAATTGTAGGTTTAAAATTTTCCCATTCCAGCAGAAGAGCTATCATGGATGTTGTTGTAGTTTTACCATGTGTTCCAGAAATAGCAATAGCTTTCCCATGTGATAATATCCATTCCAGCATTTTAGCTCTACTCCATATATCAATTTTTAACTCATTTGCTGCCTTTACTTCGCAATTATCTTCTGGAATTGCAGTTGATATTACCAAGATATCTTTACCAATCACATTCTTACTCAAATGACCAATTTTAACATCTATACCAAACCTCTTTAATCTCTCTGTGTTATAAGATTTCTTTATATCTGAACCCGATACCTCATAACCCATTTCATAAAGAACTCTCGCCATTCCACTCAATCCTGCACCACCAATTCCAACAAAGTGTACTTTTTTAAATCTGTCACTATTTCTAAATCTATTATTTATTCTCAATCTACCCCCTCTCCCTTTCCCTCTCCCACCAGGGGAGAGGATAATTAGTCAAGAAACTATGCCCAAAGTTTTCAAAGCTTATTTAATTTATTTTTTTTAATGAGATATTTAATTTTTATTAGAGCTTTGTGGTATGGTTTCGAAGACATTTAGTCGAGAAACTATACCCAAAGCTTTCAAAGATTACTTAATTTATTTATTTTTCTGCTAATTTGATTAAACCTCTTGACATTTTCTCAACTGCCTTTGGTTGATGTAATGTTTTTGCAAGATCTCCTATTTCACACAATCTTTTTTCATCCTTGATTAGCGTATAAATAATGTCTGATAAATCTGTTGCACTTAATTTATTTTCTGGTATAACTATTGCTGCATCTATATCTTTTAAAATTTTTGCATTTATTATTTGATGATCATCAATTGCATATGGAAATGGTATTAATATAGAAGGAATACCCAGACAGATGATCTCGGATATGGTATTTGCTCCCGCCCGACAAATAACTAAATCTGATGCTGCGTAAGCAAAATGCATATCATGAACATACGGTAAAAATTTATAATTTTTAACCTCTTCATTCTTAAAAGTTCTCAAAAACCTTTTTTTAAACCCTTCGTAATTTTTTATCCCAGTGATGTGTAAAAATTGAATGTCTTTTATTTTGTCAAGATATAAGATAACATCCAACATAAATCTATTTATTGCAAGTGACCCTTGACTTCCACCAGAAATTAGAACGGTTTTTTTATTTGGATCTAAACCAAAATATTCTCGAGCCCATTCTTTTGAGGGAATATTATATAAATCCTCTCTAACTATATTTCCAACAAAATTATACTTTTTATCAGATGTCTCTTCTAATGTTTTTTTGTGACTAACAAAAATCATATCAACCCATTTTTTTAAAAATCTATTTGCTCTACCCATTATCACATTAGGCTCAAATAAAGCAGTCTTTTTCCTTAAAATTGATCCAGCAAGAACTGTTGGAGCACAAGCATATCCACCCATCCCCAAAATGACATCAGGTTTATATTTCAATATTAAAAAGATTGACTGAAAAAAACCAATTGATAAAAGTAATAAGCTATAAAATCTATCAAAAAGATTATTATTTCTGAATCCTCTTGATTTTATTATTTCAAATTGAAAATCTGTCTTTGCAATTAACTTTCTCTCTAACTTCCTCTCTGTACCTACCCATACAATTTTAATGTTATCTTTAATATTTCTAATTTTTTTTGCTAATGCTATTGCAGGATAAATATGACCACCCGTACCCCCACCGCTAATCATTATCTTCATAATCTAACTCACTCTTTTCTCCCTTTGCAATATTTAATAATATTCCAATTGATACTAAAGATGTAATTAATGACGAACCTCCAGTACTTATAAGTGGAAGAGGTACACCAGTTACAGGTAGCAATCCACTTACAACACCTATATTTATTAATGCCTGTCCAACTATATATATTGTAATTCCAACTGCTAATAATTTGCCAAGTTGATTTTTAGTACGAAGACATAAAGACATTCCAGCAATAGCAAATACTAAATATAAAACAACCACAAAAAGAGAGCCTATTAAACCTAGCTCTTCGCCTATTATTGCAAATATAAAATCAGTATGAGGATTAGGTAAATAAGCCAATTTTTGTATACTCTTACCAAGGCCTTTACCAAAAATACCTCCAGATCCCAAAGCTATAAGAGCTTGTTTTAATTGATAATTATCACTATTTGTATCAGTATCTTCACCTGAATATTCAGATAAAAAACTGGTAATTCTTTCCATTCTGTATTCTGCCTTTGTAATATACAAACCAACAATTAAAAGCCAGATTATCAAAATCAATAGCAAGTGTCGAAATTTAACTTTACCAGTGAAAAGGATGACAAAAAGAGATAACCATATTATTACTGCTGTACCCAAATCAGGTTGTAAAAAAATTAAATACGTAATTATAGCTGAAATTAAAAGTAGTGGAATTACTAAGTGTATAAATCTATTAATGGACTTCTTCTTCCTAACCAAAATGTCCGAAGCAAAAATAATTAAACTTATTTTTGCAAATTCTGAGGGTTGTAGGGAAAAAATTCCCAGATCTATCCAACTTCGAGAACCCCCTGCACTGATACCTATTTCCGGAATTAATACCAATATCAGCAATATTACATTTACAAATATCAAAAGATATGATAGATAACGATATTTATTAAATGGGATATTCATTACAAAAGCTAAAACCACTATTCCAGCCATGGCATGAAGAAGATGCTTTTTCAAAAGATAAAATGAATCATCAAAATATCTTCTTGAATACTCCGTAGAAGAACTGGATATCATAATTATCCCAATTGTAAATAGAAGAATAGTTGATATTAATATGGTGAAATATTCTTTCGAAAATTTAATTCTTTCCATAAAAGTGCATCCCTTACTTACTTATTAACTTATCTTAAGAACTTCTCTCTTGAATACTTCTCCTCTTTCTTTGTAATCTCTAAACATGTCAAAACTTGCACATGCTGGGGATAATAAAATAATATCCTTCTCATTACATTGCTTAAAAGCTATTTTTACAGCATCTTTCATATCTTTAGCAAAAAACAATTTATTTTCCCTATCTTTACTCAAAGTTGAGGATATTATATCCGATGTCTCCCCTATGAGTATTAATGTCTTTACATTTACATCAATTTCCTTTCCCAACTCAGAAAAGTCCATTTTTTTATCCCTTCCACCTGCTATTAAAATTACTGGTTTTTTAAAAGATCTTAAGGCTGCTATAGTTGATTGTGGATTTGTTGCTTTAGAATCATTATAAATAAATACTCCCTTTATCCTTCCAACATACTCCATCCTATGTGGAAGTCCTTTATAATCTTTAAGAACATCCACAATAACATCTATATCTATATCATCTAAAATTGAAACTGCTATTGCTGAAAGTACACTTGTTAAATGGTGATGTGGAAATGGAAGTTCTGATATTTTACATATTATTTTCCTATCAGATATATTAGAAACTATTGTATTATCTTCTATTCCTATTCCATTTTTAGGAACTCCCTTATTACTAAAAAATATTGGTTGAGACATTAAATTCTTTTCATGTGATTTTATTAAAGGGTCATCATAATTTAAAATTGCAAAATCTTTTTCTGTTTGGTTTGAAAAAATTCTTAATTTTAATTTAGTATATTTATTTAGATTATAATGTCTATCCAGGTGGTTCGAAGAAATGTTTAAAAGAACTCCTATATACGGTTTAAATTGCTCAATCCACTCTAATTGAAAACTGCTTATTTCAGCAATTACTCTTCCATTTTTTGAAATTTTATCCACTATATCAATTAAAGGATTTCCAATATTTCCTGCAACTAAACTTTCCTTTTTAGCAGACCTATATATATCACCCATCAGAGAAACAGCTAATGTTTTTCCATTAGTACCAGTTACCCCTATTATTGGAGCAGATATAAATTTTGAAGCTAACTCAACTTCACTCCATACATTAATACCTTTTTTATTGGCAATTTTTAACAAAGGTAAATCTGCGGGAACTCCTGGACTTACTATAATTAACTCAACCTCATCCAGTAACCAATTTTTATGATGTCCACCCACAAAATCTATTCCTAAACAGTTTAGCATTCTAACTACGCTTGTTAGCTCATCCTTATCTTTTATATCGTTTGTAAGAACCTTTGCTCCAATCTTATTCAAGAATAGTGTAGTACTTATCCCACTTCTTCCTAAACCTATTATAAGAACCTTTTTACCAACTAATTCTTTTATAATATCTTTCATAACAGAGAATAAAAATTTAAATGAAATTAGTCTATAAATTTAATATAAAAGAGTAAGTATCCTATAAGAGCAAAAATCAATGATATTAACCAAAATCTAATAATAATCTTTATTTCTGGCCAACCTAATAATTCAAAATGGTGATGTATCGGAGCCATCAGAAAAACTCTTTTTTTCGTAAATTTGAAATATAAAACCTGGATTATTACTGAAACTGTTTCTATTACAAATAATCCTCCAATTATAATTAAGTAGAACTCAACCTTTAAAAGTATTGCAAGTGTTGCAATTATAGCACCCAGACTTAATGAGCCTGTATCTCCTAAAAAAATGTCTGCTGGTGCTGCATTCCACCAGAGCAGTCCAATTGATGCTGCCATTATTGCTGCTGATAAGACAGCCAAATCTAATCCATATTGATATGTATTAGTGTTCCAAAGAACATATGCTATTAATGTGAAAACTGCTAAAACAGCAGCTGTTGTTCCCGCTACTAATCCATCTAATCCATCTGTTAAATTTACAGCATTAGTTGCAGATAAAATCATTATAGGAATCAAAATATAATATCCAAATCCCAGTTCTATTGAGCGATTAATTAGCGGAATTTCCAATTTAGTATCAACACTACAAAATACTATTAAAAGGAATATAAAAAAAATAGAAATAAGTAACTGAAAAAGAAGTTTATATCTTGCAGTTAATCCTAATGATCTATCCTTTTTAATTGATAGGTAATCATCAGCAAGTCCAACTAATCCACACAATATAAAAACAATTAGAGCTAAAATGCCTTCAAAAGATATTGGTTCTTCTGGATGTTTTAAATAATGAGCAAAAATAGCAACTAAATAACCGATTGTTGCAGTAATTAATATAATGAACCCACCCATTGTAGGAGTTCCAGTTTTTACCATATGAGTTTGAGGACCATCAACTCTGATTTTCTGCCCTATTTTTCTTGACCTTTGAAATTTTACCCAAAAAGGTGCAGCGATTATTGATAAAATTCCAGCTATTGTAGCAGCAACAATTATATAACTCAATTAAACCTTCCTATAACTTTAAAATTTTATATTCTTTATTTTTCATTTTATTTATTTTTTGTTTTTTAAATAGAAACTAATTTTATAATTATCAATCATAAATATAATAGACTTCAATTATGAACAGTTAGAAAATCTGCGATTTCATCAAAAGCCATTGCTCTCGAAGCCTTAACCAAAACTATATCTTTAGGTTTTATTAAGTTTAAAATATTTTCTTTTATCTCATCATTCGAAGAGAATTGATGAACTTGATCTTTAGACATACCATTTGATAAGGCAGTTTGTGAAATTATTTTTGCATTTTCTCCTCTTGTTAGTAATAAATCAACATTTTGTCTAACAATAAATTTTCCAATATTCATATGAGAAATCTCGCTAAATTTTCCCAACTCTAACATATCACCTAAAATTGCAACAGATCTTCTTTTTCTTTTCTGTTTTAAATATGAAAGTATTTTAATCGCTGCCTTCATTGATGTTGGATTGGCATTATAAGAATCATTAATTAACAAAATATTCTTCTTACCCTCCTCTATCTGCATTCTCATTTTAAATGGTTTAACAGATTCTAATCCCTTCTTAATTTGATTAAGATCCATTTCATAACTTATACCCACTGCTGCTGCAGCTAAAGAATTTAAAACATACTGATCCCCAGTTATTGGAAGACTTATATCTACTTCCCTATCCTTAAAACATAGTTTAAATCTTGGTTTAGCCATTTCATCTAATGTAATATCTTTGGCTGAAACTTGACTATCATTACTTAACCCATAATTAACTACTTCTGAATTGCTGATTGATGAGAATAATGTATACCATTTATCATCCCGACAAAGGATAGTAACACCATCTTTTGGAATTGCTTTAATCAATTCACTTTTTGCTTTAACAATGTTTTCAACTGACCCCAAAAGTTCAATGTGCGTATTATTAATCAAAGTCATTACTCCTATTTTTGGTTTGCAAATTTTAGCTAAACGAGCAATTTGATTTAATCCCCTCATTGCTAATTCTAATATTAAAATCTTAATGTCGTCATTATATGAAAGAATGGTAAGCGGTACTCCAATTTCATTATTATAATTTTCAGGAGCACATCCCACTTTAAATTTTTGTTTTAACACTGATCTGATTATTTCCTTGGTAACAGTTTTTCCAATACTACCAGTTATTGCAACAACTTCATACCTGCTTATTTTTCTTACATATTTAGCCATCTCTTCCAATGCTTCTTGAGTATTCTCAACGAGTATAATTATCTTATTTAAATATATTTCTCTTTTGAAATTAAGCCTATTTTCATCCATTGATGTTAAAAAGCCAATAGCTCCTTTTGATAGAGCTTCATTAATAAATTGATGACCATCGCATTTTTCACCCAAAAGTGGTATAAAAAAATCTCCTTTATTTAGAGTTCTACTATCGATAGAAATACTCTTTATAATAGACTTGGGATTCCCAGAAATAATCTTTCCTTTTATTACTTTTGTTAGTTCTTTTAAACTTAATTCCATTCTGATTTCATCTCCCTTAACATTTCTCTGGAAATCTCTCTATCATCAAATTCAATAGAGTAATTTGAAAACTGTTGATAATTTTCATGTCCTTTACCTAAAATGAGAACAGTATCCCCCATATTTGCCTTTTTTAATGCAATCTCTATAGCCTTTTTACGATCTAATTCAATTAAATAAGAATGTTTAGCTTTTGTTTTTAATATACCTTTTTTAATTTCAGATGAAATCACTTCTTCTTTTTCTGAGCGTGGATTGTCTGAAGTAATAATTACAAAATCACTTAATCTTCCTGATATCTCTCCCATTATTGGTCTTTTTGCCTTATCCCTATCTCCACCACATCCAAAAAGTGAAATTATTTTCCCTTTGGAAAGCTTCCTGACAGTCTTTATTATACTCTTTATACCAGCAGGAGTATGGGCATAGTCCACAATTACAGAAAACGGTTGACCTTCATCTATTTTTTCGAATCTTCCAGGTATATTTTTTATGAGTTCAATTCCCTTTTTAATGTCTTTGACATCTATTCTCATGCTGACAGCTGTAGAGATAGCAGCTAAAATGTTGTATACATTAAACTCACCAACTAATTCTGTATTAATCCTAAAACTACCTACAGGAGCTACTACTGAAAATTTAGTTCCATTTAGCGAGAAGGCAATGTCTTTCGCATAAATATCACCTTTCTTCTTTACAGAGTATTTTATCTGCTTACATCTTGTTAATTTTGATATCTCAAATCCCCATTTATCATCATAGTTTATAATTGCAAATTTAGCACTTATATTATTTTCACCTGTAAATAGTTTCTTCTTTGCTTCAAAATAGTTTCTTATATCACGATGATAATCCAAGTGTTCATGACTTAGATTGGTAAAAACAACTCCATAAAAGTTAAAAAAATCAACTCTGTGTAGGTCTAAAGCATGTGAAGAAACTTCCATAACACAATTTTTTACACCCTTATTTATCATCTTTCTTAAAATAATGCATAAATCAGAGGATTCTGGTGTAGTTCTTTCTCCAACAATCCTGTCTTCTCCAATCCTATATTCAATTGTTCCTATTAGACCAGTTTTGCTGCCAGATTGATTCAGAATTGATTCAATTAAAAATGTCGTTGTTGTCTTTCCATTTGTACCTGTAACTCCTATCAATTTAATATCTGATGATGGATTTTTATAAAATATATTTGTAAATTGTGCTAAAGCAACTCTTGAATTTTTCACAAGAATTTGGGGGTGTTTCTTAATATCTTCCTGCCATTTTTCTACTACAAAGGCTTTTGCCCCCCTCTTTAAAGCTTCATTGATATATAGATGACCATCAGTTTTTATCCCTTTTATAGATACAAACAGGTTACCTTTTAAGACTTTTCTGGAATCATATGAAATTCCACTTATTAAGATATCTAAATTACCACTGGTTTTAATATTTTTTATTTCTTTTATCAGTTCTTTTAATAACATTCTTTTAAATCAATTTTAAAATTCAAAAGTAAAATTCTTGATACCAGGACCTCTTCAAAATGATATTTAAAAATATTTTATCATTTTAACCCATTTAGACTAAAAAACAAAAATAATGGCTTCAAGATTTACTTAAAATTTTAGCACAAAATTTATTGTTCAATATCGGTAGTTAAAGGGGGAATTCGAAGATATTCCAGGGTAAAACTCATTACATCTTTAAATATAGGTGCTGCAACAGTACTACCCCACACATGTCCATTTGCAGTAGAGGGCTCATCTATCATAACAATACAAGCTAAAGCTGGATCATCCCCTGGAGCAAATCCCATAAAGGAGGTTATACTTATATCACTATGATATCCTCTTCCACCCTCTATAGGCTTTTGAGCAGTACCTGTTTTTCCACCAACTTTATAACCTTCAATTTTAGCATTCTTCCCGGTTCCCTCCTCCACGACTCTTATCAACATAGATTTTATAGCCTCAGCAGTTTCAGAAGAAATTACTCTTTTTTCAGCAATCTCTGGTTTTGGAAAATAATCTATATCTCCATTCTTTCCACAGATTCTTTTAACTATATAAGGGTTTGGTGCAACTCCATCATTTAAAATAGTACATAAGGCTCGAAGTAGTTGAATTGGAGTTACTGATATTCCCTGACCAAAACTTATTGTAGCTTTACTTGAACCTGACCATTGACTATAGTGATTAAATACTCCAATTTCCTCTCCGGGTAAGTCAATTCCTGTAGATTGTCCAAATCCGAACTTAGAAAGATAATTATAATAAACTTCATCACTCATTTGCTGTGCTAAAATCACAGCTCCAACATTTGCAGAATTAATTAAGATATCAGCAACTGAATAGTCTTTTGCTACATGTCTAAAAGGTTCACTTATTACTCTTCCTCCAACTTTTATTGTAGGTGGGAGATGAAAAACCATTTCTTTTGATATATGACCAGAGTCTATAGCAGATGAAGCTGTTACAAATTTCAAAATTGAACCTGGTTCAAAATTATAAGATATTGCAAGATTTTTTAAACTATCGGAATTTGACAGATTGAACCCGTTTAAATCAAAATCGGGATAATTAGCCATAGCTAAAATCTCCCCAGTTTTTGGTTGCATTATTATTATAGTTCCTCTCTTAGCTCCAGCTTCTTGAATACCTTTTTTCAATCTGGACTCAGTGTAAAATTGAATGTTTTCATCAATTGTTAAATGTACATCATAGCCATCTTCAGGGTCTGATTTTAGTGTATATGTTCCAGGAACGATCCTTCCGAGACCATCTTGTTTCGCAATCATCTTTCCATCAACTCCATGAAGCTGCTTTTCATATTCCAACTCAACTCCTGCAAGACCTTTATTATCTAATCCCACAAAACCGATTAAATGACAAGCCTGAGAATCCTTTGGATAAAATCTTTTATCTTCCCTGGCACTATAGATCCCATCTAAATTTAATTCCATAACTCTGTTTGCTAACTCAGGGCTGATTTTACGAGTAATATATTCAAACCCACTATTGGGTCTTGAAAGTTTCTCTTTCAAACTTTCTACATCCATATTTAATATTTCACTTAGTTTGATGGCGTAGTTCAATGGATCTTTCACAAAATAAGGATTAGCGAATAATGTAACCTGATGTAAGCTGAGAGCTAACTCCTTTCTATTTTTATCGTAGATCTTACCACGTTGAGCAAATAGATTATAATTTCTATCGTGTTGATTAGTTGCAAAATCAACATATTCTTGAGCCTCTAAAACTTGTAGGTTAATCAAACGGTAAGATAAAATTAGAAAGAATAAGATGATGACTAGAAAAATACATATAGGTCTAAATTCATCCTTAGCCCTTCTGATGATTCCCATTTTATACCCGTTCCTTAAAGATTAAGGGAATAGAAGAGTTAGAATTGTTTTATATACATCTTCTTTAAATTCAGAATTAAAAAAGCTTTCATACCCTGAAGATCCTACTTGTGTATCTTGGTCCTCATCTAATGATTTTGGCTGTTCAACTAATTGGTATGTATCAATATTTATATAATTTATTTCATCAGGGTTAGACATACCTAAATTAATTACTGCTTCTTCATAAATTCTCTGAGGTGATTGTAATTGAGCTATTCTAAAATTTAATCTTTCCTTAATTTCACCTTGATAATTGATTTCCTCTCTTATCTCATTAATTATCAATTGATCTTGAGCAACCTGGAAATTGAGCAAAATAATTGAGAAAGATAATAGTCCTATCAAAATAATTGAAGTAACAAAGAATGTTAAGGATATCATACTTCTTCCTGTCTTTACTCTCTCCTGTTCAACTAGGTAAGACTTAGTTTTCCTTTTTGACCTTTTTCTTAATAAAATTTCAGCTCTTGTATCAATCACCGTATCTCCTTAAATATTTTTAAATCAAAGGGGTTGGACCTTTTCAATTGCTCTGAGTTTAGCACTTGATGCCCTTGGATTTTTCATCACCTCTTTACTTGTTGGCATCAAGGCACCCTTAGAAATTAATTTTGCCTTATCTTTCCTGCCACAAGTACAGACAGGATACCACTCAGGGCAAATGCAGCCATCGATCAGTTTTAGAAAAATATTTTTAACCAGCCTATCTTCCAATGAATGATAAGAAAGAACTACAATTCTTCCACCAACCTCAAGTAACTTGAATATATCCTCAAGTCCTTGCTTAAGAGAATTTAGCTCATCATTTACTTCTATCCTTATTGCCTGAAAGATCCTCTTTGATGGATGACCTCTTCTTTTTGCTTTACCACTAACTGCATTATTAATAATCTCTGTTAATTC
>JAHJRV010000039.1 GCA_018830725.1 Actinomycetota bacterium
AGCTGCAAGAATGGCTTATGATATGGCGGGAATAAAAGAGCCAAGTAAGGAAATACAGGTTGCTGAGCCATATGACCCATTTGATTATAAAGAACTTCACCATATGGAAGGACTTCAGTTATGTGGTAAAGGCGAAGCTCCCAGACTTACTGCTGAAGGAGTTACACAGAGAGATGGTAATCTGCCTATATGTCCATCAGGTGGATTATTGGGTGTTGGTAATCCGATAGCTGCAGCCGGTGTAATGAAAATTTGTGAGATATTCTGGCAACTAAGGGGAGAAGCTGGAAAGAGACAGGTGCCCGGTAAGCCAAAAGTAGGTTTGGCTCAAGCCTGGGGAGATTTAATGCAAGTTGGAACTGTTGTAGTAATGAGAGTTTAAGGAGGTTAACAATATGAATGATAAAAAACTTGATTTTAAGGGCACAGCTCTTAGAAGTAGTGACATAAAAGAAAAGAAGGTTCTTACTACTTCATGGAAACCAAATCTAAAATATGCCTGGGATGATGGAGTAGCAATTAGTAGGTATTTTAAAGAACTAAAAAATGGGAAAATAATTACAAGGAAATGTAACAAATGTAGTCGAATAATGATACCTCCAAGAATGTTCTGTGAGCTATGTTTTAGACCAACAGATGAATGGGTATATGTGAAAGATACTGGGGTTATAAACACATTCTCGATAAGTTATGTGCATTGGGATGCAAGTAGAATTAAGAAGGGAGAAAAACCATTTATTCCAGCAGTAATTGAGATCGATGGAGCTTCTGAAGGAATGGGAATACTTCACTTAATAGGAGAAGTTGATCCAAAAGATGTTAAAAGTGGTATGAGAGTTAAAGCTGTCTGGAAGTCTCCTGAAGAACGAACAGGTGCAATAACTGATATTAAATATTTCAAACCTGAATAGGAGGTAAAGTTAATATGGGAATAACTGAGAAGATTACGAAAAATATAGATATGACATCATGGAAAGGCAAAATACCTCTTAATTATATCTACACTGTTGGAATTGCTGGAGAGAGGTTTTTTAGAGAGATTAAAGATAGTGCCAAATTTGTAGGGACAAAATGTGATAAGTGTAATGTTATTTATGTTCCTCCAAAGATATATTGTGAGAGATGCTTTAATAGGTTAGAAAATTACACAGATGTGGGAACAAAAGGAACTGTTCATACCTTTACAATTTGTTACGAGAATGTAGATGGTACGAAAAAAGAAGAGCCAACAATTATTGCTATGGTAAAAATTGATGGTACAGATGGAGGTCTTATTCACAGGTTATGTGAAGTGGATCCAAAAGAAGTAAAGATTGGAATGACTGTTGAAGCTATCTTTAAAACAAAAGAAGAACGCGAAGGTTCAATACTTGATATAAAATATTTCAAACCAACATAAATTAATGGCTAATTAGAATATGATACAAAATATTTTTCTTGAAACATTAAAGATAGTTGGAATAATAACTATTTTAATGATTATTATAGAGTGGCTTCAAATAAAATTTGAAGATAAGATAAAGAAATCACTTATTAAAAATCTAAAAAATCAAATAATAGGATCTTCTTTACTTGGAGCAATACCAGGTTGTATAGATGCATTTTTAGTTGTTTCTCTTTATTCCCATGGACTTGTAGGTTTTGGAGCATTGGTGGCAGTTATGCTTTCTACAGCTGGTGATGAGGCTTTTATTATGTTGGCAATGGTACCAAAGACTGCACTCTTGATTTTTGCTGTTTGTGCTGCACTTGGAATAATCGGTGGTTTTATAACTGAGAAGATTGCCAGTAAAATAAATCTAAAAATGGCAGAGTCTTGTCCTATAGAGATTCATGAAGAGGAATTTAATATAAAGCATTTTTTTAAAGAACATGTATATAATCATATTTTAAAAAAGCATATCCCCCAACTATTTTTATGGATTTTCTTTACATTATTGACAGTTCAATTTTTGATGCAACGTTTTGATTTAGAAAGTATATTACCTCAAAATAAATTATTGTTAATTCTATTAGCAGCATTAATTGGAATAATTCCGGAATCTGGCCCACATCTGGTATTTCTTACCTTATATTCAAAGGGTTTAATTCCATTTTCAGTTCTTCTTGTTTCAACTTTAAGTCAAGATGGACATGGGTTACTACCACTTTTATCTTACTCTATAAAAGATACGATTAAGGTTCAAATATTTACCACACTATTCTCTTTATTAATAGGATTGGTATTGTATTTAATCGGAATTTAATATAGTACCAGGTCTTGACATAAGACATATGAATTTTTATTCATTTTCTATATTTAACTCCTCAAGTAATCCTAATTCTTCTAAAATATCTAATGCTTCCTTGTATTTAGGATATATGTCTATTGCTTTTTTTAATTCATCAATTGCTTCATCCATCTTCTTTTCATAAAAAAGTTTAGTAGCATTATTAAAATGTTCAATTGCTTGCATTATAAAATCATTAGCTTTCTCAATCATTTCTTTAGATACTTTATTATCTGGATCCATTTTTAATACTTCTTTAAGAAGTTTCTTTGCTTCTCCAAAGTCACCTTCTTCATATAGTTTAATTGCTTCATCCAGAATCTCTTTCCACTGAGGAGTCTCCTCTTCGGTCTTTTCCTCGATTGTTGACTTTTCTATTGTTGTTTCCTCAGTCTCTGTTGCTTCTTTTAAGATGTTAGCTTGTTCTTTTTTAGCACAACTTATAGAGAATAAAAATGAAACTAAAAATAAAATTAAAATACAAACATCTAATATCTTTCTGAATTTCAATTTACCTTACCTCCAAAAGTTATTAAGATTTATCTGAAAATTTAATTCTTATATTGTACTACTAAATGTTCAATTCTTTTATTAAAATTGTAGTTTTTCACTAAGGATGTTGATTGTTAAGTAAAAGGATATTGGAAATATATGAAGCAGATATCTTTCTATGGAAGTTAAAAAGTCAGGCACTAAGGATGAACCTATAAGATAGATAATTAATGAAAATATAATGATAGATAAAATTATTCTATTTTCTTTACCAAAAACCTTTTTTGGAAATATAGAAAAAGTAAGAATTATTATTATCCAATATATTGAGTAACTAGATTTGAAGAAACCGGTAGTTGAATCATATTTAGAGAACAAAAATTCATTAAATAATCCAGAGATAGAGTTAATAAAATTTTCTTTATAAAAAGTAATGGAATTTTTAAAACCATTCCAATCAACACTTAATATACCTAAATTTAATTTGGATTTTAATAATAGCCAGGGTGCTATAAAGATCAACATAACTATTAACACCAAAATCAATATAACAAACTTTTTATAATACTTTTCAAAAAATTTATATTTATAGAGATTCTTACCTATTTTATTATTCTCTTTTAAAGGTAGTGTTTCATCTCTTATTACTAAATCAAACTCATCTTTATGATTCCAATTTATTTTAATATCTTCTTTTAATAGTAGAGATTTATTCTCATACTTATTGGATTTAAATATATGGTCTTTTGATTTAAATAAATAAAAGGCAAATAAAATAAAAATAAATGCTAAAAAAAGGATTCCCTCGGATCTTAATAGAGGAAGCTGTGAAGCGAAAATAGCTGATAATATTATTAATCTATTAGTATTTAAGCTATCATCTTTAAATCTTATCCATAAAATCATAAACATAACTGACAGGTAAAGATAAAAAGCAAAAACTAAGTTAGTATACTCAATATATGAATGATCAAAAATAATTGGGACAGTAGAGAGTATAAAAGTAAAAAACAAAGAGGTTATTTTTGGATAGTTTTTCCTTAAAATTCTATTATCTTTTTTGATTTTTACTGAATTGTTGTTTACTTTAGGATTTATTTCTGAATATTTTATTCTTAAAAAGCCATAATTAACAATAAGTAATGATATGTAAAATAATGGAAATATCAGTTTCATCAGGTTTTCATTTAAAGTCCCAATAGAGAAATATGAATATGTTTGAAGAAGTGGAAGAAGTATTGGATAAGAAGGATGAGAAAATTTGTATGAATGTTTACTGTAAAAATCATAAATTGTTTTATCTAAAAAGAAAGCTTTCGCCTTAAAACTCCAGCAGGTTATTGCATCCCAGAACCTAACTGGAAAAATTACAGTAATGAATATTGAGGTTAAGACTTGGAATAAGATCAAGACAAGTAGGACGATTTCGATTATTTTTAATAATTTTTGTCTTTTAAAAAGGACAGTGCTACTTTTAGAATTTTCATTTATATTTTTATTAATTCTATCTAAATTTTTATCTAAAACTGCATGGTTATTTTTAACTGCTTTTGTTTGAACCTTTCTGTAAATTAAAATGGAAAAGCCTATTGAAATAATAATTGTCAAAAATAATAATATAGTTTGTAAAGCAAAATTAATCTCTAATAAAGATATTAACATCATTACTAAAGAAACATTTCCAACCCCAATAGCGTATGAAATAGTTATCAAAAAAAGAAGATTTTGCTTTAATTTTGAGGGTAGTAAAATAAATGAAAAAGGTAGTCCACTTAATATAACTAATAATAATCCTAAAAATAATCTCGATATCGTGGGTATATACATAATTTAGAATTTGGTTTACCAGTGTTAAGTTTACTAATTGTAAGTTAATCTTATTTTTATCCTAATTTCTTAATTAAATCAATCCTATATCTATATTTCTTCACTTCCCTTGTTAATCTTTAACTATATATTCAACCTTATAAATGAAACCAGTTTTATCTTTATATCTGTCTATTAACTTAAGATTTTTGAAATTATTTTCTAAGTTTTTTAGATTCTCTAATGGTTTAAGTAAAATCAAATAATTAACTGAGCTATCAGTTATTTCTTCATAGATTTCATCTAAACTATTTTCTTCTGTTTTTATAGTGATTACATTTCTTGGATAAAGAACATATGCAGTTCTTGGATATATGTATTGTGTTTCCCTTGGATATAAAATTGCAACATTTTTATAAGCTGGAATTTTTTCATCACACCACCACAGGAAATAATCAAAATTTTCGAATCCTGCATAAGTCTTATTCAGATTCCCTTGAACGATTTTCTCACCATGACTTTTCCACAGATAAGAGATTGTAAAGACTTCGTTTTTTATTTGACCCAGAGATGACATCATCATTAATATTAGAAAGGAAATTATCAGGAAGTTTCTTAGATTAGCAATTTTAAAATGTTGCAATTTTTTCATATTACTATTAACAAATTTTTGAGATCTTCTATATTATAGTTTAATTGTAGTATAGCAGTTTGTAATTTCAATATTTTTTAAAAATAAAATTTATTTTAAGCTTCATGAATTATTATTCATATCTTATTTTCAATAACTAAATATTAAAGATAATTACTTAATTTAAGATTTAGAGTTTTATTGGTAAGTTATTTCTGCAAGTATACTATATTTGTATACTATGAGAAACAAATCTAACCTAAATTAAGTTGGAACAAAAGAAAGTTTTTGTTTTGTTATTGTGTTAAAATTAAAAAGTTAAAAAATGTAAAAATTTATAAGGGCGAAAATTGATTTTATAAAAATTTGATGAAATAAAAAATTATAAAAAAATATTTTTGGACTTTTTATATTATCAACTTTATATTATAACTATATATAAATTTTATTATAATGTTATTATAATATTTCTATTAATAAACTTTTTATTAATAACCACTTTAAATGAAAGGCAATATTTGTGAGTTATCAGGCATTATATAATAAATATCGTCCTCAGACCTTTGAAGAAGTTGTTGGTCAAAAACATATAATAAAAACATTAAAAAACGCTATTAGCCAGGATAGGGTTTCTCATGCTTACCTTTTTTGTGGACCTCATGGGATTGGAAAAACTACAATTGCAAGAGTATTAGCCAAAGCTTTAGATTGTAAAAAAGGCATGACCATCAATCCATGTAATAAATGCAATATTTGCAGTAGTATTTCAAATGGAAATTGTATTGATGTGCTTGAGATAGATGCTGCATCAAATAGAGGAATTGACGAGATAAGGGATTTGAGAGAGAAAGTTAATTATCTTCCAATTCAAGCAAGAAAAAAGATTTATATTATAGATGAAGTTCACATGCTTACAACAGAAGCTTTTAATGCACTTTTAAAGACATTAGAAGAACCACCAGCTCATGTGATTTTTATGATGGCAACGACTGAACCTAATAAAATTCTTCCTACTATATTATCCAGGTGTCAGAGATTTGATCTACATTTAATTTCTCCTGAAGATATAGTAAAACGCTTAGAATACATTGCCAAGAAGGAGAAAATAAAGGTTTTATCATCAGCCCTTTCATTAATTGCAGGACATTCAAAGGGGAGCCAGAGAGATGCTATTGGAATACTGGATCAACTCCATTCATTTACTGATATGAAGATAACAGAAGAGGATGTGGCATCCTTACTTGGAGTTTTAGATTATAAAAATCTTTTTAAAATTATTGGTCTTATTGTAAAAAGGGACACCGGAGGGTTAATTTATCTGATAGATGAATTATCTCAGTTAGGAATAGATTTAAGGCAATTAGTAGGAGACATAGTTGAGTATCTCAGGGGAATATTAATAACTAAAAATGTTAAAAAAACAACAATGGATTTAGTTTATATTCCAAAAGATTTAAAAGCTGCTTTTACCAGACAATCAAAGCAACTTGAATTAGAAGAAATACAGAGACTTTTAGATCTATTCGGTCAAACATATAAGGATATGAGATGGGCACCTGATAATAAATTATTGCTTGAGATAAGTTTAATAAAAGCAACAAGACTTTCATTAGATGATACTTTATCTGGGCTTTTATCCAGGGTAAAGGAGTTAGAAGATCATTTGGAATTAAAAGTAAAGGAAGAAGTTATAGTTACTGATTCGCATTTAGAAAAGGAAAAAAAGGAGAAATTGGTTAAAGAAGATGATTTGAAAAAAGAGTTTTTAGAAACTGGAGAAAAATTTGAGGAAGAAGTACAGGAAATTTTTGAAGAGGAGGAGAAGGAGGCATTAGAACCAGAAAGAGTAGAGGAGATTGAATATAAATCAGAAAAATTAGAAATAAAAGAAGAAGTTAAGGTAAAGAAAAAAGTAAAAGAGAAAGCAGCTGATTTTAATTTTGAATCTATACAAAAATTGTGGCCTTTAGTTCTTGATGAATTAAAAGAAAAAAGTAAACCTACACATGCATTTTTGCTTTATGCAATGCCAGTTAAAGTAACAGATAATTTAATAGAAATTCAGTTTGAACCAGAAGCAAAGTTCCAAATGGAGATATTAGAAAGGGAGGATCATTTTAAAAAGATTCAAGACACCTTGTCAAAAATATTAGGTAGAAAAGTGAACATTCATCTTACTGTTAGAGAGAAGGAGAAAGAAGAATTCACACCAAAAATAAAGGCTGTTAAGAAAGAAAAGATAAGTGAAAATGAAGTTGTAGAGTTATTAAAAGCTGAATTTGATGCTGAGTCAATGGATTAATTCTAAAGATATATTGATTTTATAATAATTTTAAAAAGGAGAATGTTTTGAATTACCACTCAACAACAGTTGAAAACCTTATAAATGAATTAAAAAAATTACCAGGGATTGGTCAGAAGACTGCCCAGAGATTAACTTTTTTTATATTATCAGTTCCGAAAAAGGAAGCAATTAGTCTTGCACGAGCAATAGTTGATTTAAAAGAAAAAACAAAGCAATGCAGGATTTGTTTTAATGTATCAGATAAGGAAATCTGCAATATTTGTAAGGATGAAAGAAGGGATGAAACTGTTATTTGTGTTGTAGAAAATTCCTGGGATGTGATAGCCTTAGAAAGGTCAGGGCAGTTCAAAGGATTATATCATGTTTTAGGTGGAGCCCTTTCACCAATAAATAATATTGGACCTGGTGATATTAGAGTGAAAGAACTACTTAACCGGATTAAAGAAGATAAAATTAAAGAAGTAATAGTTGCTACTAACCCCAACATTCAAGGTGACATAACTGCATTATATATAGCCAAACTGTTAAATCCCTTGGGGATAAAGGTTACCAGGATAGCAAGAGGGCTTCCAGTTGGTGGAGATTTAGAGTATGCGGATGAGGTTACATTGGGGAAAGCAATAGAGGGAAGAACAGAAATAATATAATTTTATTGATTAAGGTTAATTATTTTAAGATATAATTTAAAAACTTTTATTAAGAAGCCCATATATATAATAAAAAATGATAAAAATAGCTTTATAATATGAGGATTTAAAAGTTTTAGATTTAATAAAAATGAAGGAGAAAAATAATGAAAGAAAAAGAATTTGAAAAAATTGAAGAGGAAAGAAGCGAGTTCAAAATATATGGAAAAATTATTGAGAAAGAAACGGGAAATGGAATATCAAACTTAATAGTTAAGGCAGTCGACAAAGATTTAATTTATAATGATATTTTGGGGGAAGTAATTACTGACAAGAATGGTAATTTTGAAATTAAGTACAGTGAAGAAGACTTCAAAGAATTTTTCCTTGATAAGGAGCCAGATATCTATCTAACTATAAAGAATCCAGGTGGAGAAGTAATTTATACAACTGAAACCAGAGTGATATATGATGCTCTTGAGACTGAAGAATTTGTTATAAAAATTTCGAAAGATTTAATTAGTAGAAAGGGAGAAAGATAAATTGAAAGATTTAATTGAGATAAGATGGCATGGCAGGGCAGGTCAAGGAGCTGTTACTGTGTCGAAGATGTTAGCTGAATCAGCTATGGGCGAAGGTTATCATGTTCAAGCATTTCCAGAATATGGAGCAGAAAGAATGGGTGCCCCCGTCCAAGCTTTTACCAGGATAAGCAAAGAACCAATAATAATTCATTCACATGTTGAAAATCCAAAAATTGTATTGGTGTTAGATCCTTCATTAATTTTAAGTATTGACATTTTAGAGGGGCTTGATCCAGACGGAACTATTATTATAAATTCAACACAATCTCCAAAAGAAATAAGAAAGACATTGGATGTTGGAAAAAGAAAGGTTTTCACTATAGATGCAAATACTATTTCTTTGGAAGAGTTGGGTAGAGTAATTCCTAATACACCTTTACTTGGAGCCTTTTCTAAGGCATCTGGACTTGTTAATATTGATAATATTGAAAAAGCAGTAAAAAAACAACTTTCAAAAAAATTCCCTGTCTCTATTGTAGATGCTAACATAAAAGTCTTAAGAAGAGGATATGAGGAAGTTAAAGGAGAATAATTATAATTTGAAAGGATAAAAAATATGAAAAATGTTAAGAAAGGCTGGAAGGAAATTCCAATTGGTGGTGTGATTTTGGAAGCTGGAAATGCATCTGATTATAATACTGGAGATTGGAGAAGTCAAAGACCTATTTGGGATGAGGAAAAATGTATTCACTGTTTGCAATGTTATGTGTACTGCCCGGATGCATCGATAGATATGGAAGAGGAAAAAATGATAGGAATAAACTATTTTTATTGTAAAGGATGTGGAATTTGTGCTGATATTTGTCCAAAAGACGCAATCGAACTAATTCCTGAAACAAAAGCAAGTGAAGCGGAAATAGAAATAAGTGAGAGGGGTGGATAGAGATGGTAAAAAAGCATGTTGAAGCAGGAACAACTGCAGTAGCAATGGCGATGAGACAGATTAATCCTGATGTTGTAGCAGCATATCCGATCACACCCCAAACAGCAATAGTTCAAACATTTTCTCAGTATGTTGCTGACGGAAAAGTAGATACAGAATTAATTACAGTTGAAAGTGAACATTCTGCTATGAGTGCTTGTGTTGGAGCTGCTGCTGCTGGAGTTAGAGTTATGACTGCTACATCTTCTGCTGGATTAGCTTTAATGTGGGAGATATTATCTGTCGCTTCAGGGTTAAGAATGCCAATTACTATGATAAATGTAAATAGAGCTCTTTCGGCACCTATAAATATCCATTGTGATCATTCTGATAGTATGGGAGCAAGGGATAGTGGGTGGATACAGATATATTCAGAAAATTCTCAGGAAGCATATGATAATGTTATTCAAGCAGTAAGAATAGCAGAGTCAGAGGAGGTAAGACTTCCAGTAATGGTTATGCTGGATGGTTTCATTATAAGTCATGGAATTGAGGAATTTGAGACATTAGAAGATGACGAGGTAAGAAACTTTATTGGTGAAAATAAACCAAAATATTCTCTTTTAGACATAAGAGAACCTATCACACATGGTCCACTACAATTATTTGATTACTACTTTGAAACAAAGAGACAACAGGCTGATGCAATTTATAAAGCAAGATCTGTAATAGAAGAAGTTAGTCGTCAATATGAGAAATTATCTGGTAGAAGCCAACCTATAATTGAAAAATATTTTACTGATGATGCTGAATTAATGATTATCGTTCTATCCTCAACAGCTGGAACTGCAAAAAGTGTAGTGAATGAGTTAAGGAAAGATGGACTAAAGGTAGGGCTTATAAAACCAAGAGTATTTAGACCCTTCCCATATTTTGAATTAGCAGAAGCTCTTAAAAATGTAAAGGCTGTAGCAGTATTAGATAGATCCTGTTCTTTTGGAGCTCAAGGTGGTCCCTTATATATTGAAGTTAGGAGTGCATTATATGAGTTAAATAAAAAACCACTTATAAAAAATTATATCTTTGGATTGGGGGGAAGGGACATAAGCTTAGAAAATATAAGGTCTGTTTATTCTGATTTAGAAAAAATAGCTGAAATTGGTGGAGTTGAAAAACCAGTTAGCTATCTTGGAGTAAGAAAGTAGAGGTGTATTTTGGTAAGTCTAAAGGAAATAATAAAGAAGGAAAAAAGATTATCACCAGGTCATAGACTTTGTCCTGGTTGTGGTGCATCAGTTGTAGTAAATATGATTCTATGGGCAACAGATGACCCAGTAGTTATATGTGTTGCTACAGGATGTTTAGAAGTTTCAACTACTGTATATCCACAGACAGCATGGAGAATTCCTTATATTCATAGTGCTTTTGAAAATGCTGCGTCAACTATTAGTGGTGTAGAAACTGCATATAGAGCCCTAAAGAAAAAAGGCAAAATAAAGGAAGATATAAAGTTTGTGGCTTTTGGAGGAGATGGTGGAACATATGATATAGGTTTACAAGCTCTTTCTGGAGCTATGGAGAGAGGTCATAACATGGTTTATGTCTGTTATGATAATGAAGCATATATGAATACTGGGATCCAGCGTTCAAGTGCAACTCCTTTTGGAGCAAGTACAACAACAAGTCCTGCTGGAAGTGTGATTCCTGGAAAGCTACAACAAAGAAAAGATCTTACATATATAATGGCTGCTCACAAAATTCCTTATGTCGCACAAGCGTCAATCAGTCACTGGAAGGATTTGGTAAAAAAGTCTAAGAAGGCTTTTGAGGTTGATGGACCTGCATTCTTAAATGTCTTATCACCATGTCCAAGAGGATGGAGATATGATTCTAAGCTAACCATCACTATTGCCAAAGAGGCAGTAACTAGCAATTTCTGGCCATTATATGAAATTGAAAATGAAGAGTGGAAATTAACATATAAACCTAAAGAAAAAACTTCAATTGAAGAATGGCTTAAAAAACAGGGTAGATTTAAACATCTATTCAAACCAGAAAACACTCATATTATAGGTGAAATACAGAACTATATTGATAAAGAGTGGCAAAACCTTCTTAAGAAATGCGGACTACAATCTTAAGTAAAAGCCAATTAATTATTATTGATTGTCTTTTATTTAATGTATTTGGACTAATCTAATGTTCTATCTAAGAGACTAAAAATTATCAATAAGGGGTGTATTGATGAAAAAATATAATGTTGCTATTTGTGGTGCAACTGGTGCTGTTGG
>JAHJRV010000040.1 GCA_018830725.1 Actinomycetota bacterium
AGAAGTGTATATGTTTTCCTATGAAACATACAGAGATGTTATTAAAAGAATACCCTATTTTATAGAAGAAGTTTATAATAAAAAGAGATTACATTCTTCACTTGGCTATATGCCTCCTGAAGAATTTGAAAGTAAAATTAAATATAGTAAAATGAAAAAAAGTGAAGTCCGTCAGTTAGTTTAACTTAGATAACATTGTGTCCAACTTTTGGGGTTCACACCACTTTAGGGTTACATTATTAAGCAAGGCTGAAGCTTTGCCCTACATTTGTATTGCATAGAATGCATATAATAAAATATGTAAAAATATTTTTTATGTGAAAACAGTAGTTAAAGTAATAGCTAACGTCAAAACTATATAAGGAGGTATTTCAATGAAAAGCATAAAGGCTGAAATAGGAGTTTTTGGAGGGTCAGGATTTTACTCATTCTTGGAAGATGTTGAGGAAATTTCAGTAAAGACTCCTTATGGTAATCCAAGTGATGTAATAACTATAGGCAACATAGCAGGTAGAAGAGTTGCTTTTTTACCAAGACATGGTAGAAATCATCAATACCCACCACACATGATAAATTACAGAGCAAATGTATATGCTATGAAAGAGTTAGGTGTTACAAGAATATTTGGACCAAATGCAGCCGGAAGTTTAAAGGTAAATGTTAAACCAGGTGAATTTGTAATATGTGATCAATATATAGATGGAACTTCTGGAAGAAATACTACATTTTATGATGGACCAAAAACTACCCATGTTAGTGGGGCAGATCCCTACTGTCCTGAAATGAGAAAAATAGTTATAGAAACCGCAAAAGAGTTAGAAATACCAATTCATGAAAAAGGAACAGTTGTTGTGATTCAAGGTCCAAGATTCAGTACTAGAGCTGAGAGTAAGTGGTTCTCTTCATTAGGTTGGGAAGTTATTAATATGACTCAGTTTCCAGAATGTCATCTTGCAAGAGAGCTTGAGATCTGTTATGTTAACATTTCACTAATAACAGATTATGATGTAGGTTTAGAGGGTCATCCTGATTTAAAACCAGTAAGTCACGAAGAGGTAATTAAAGTTTTTACTGAAAATAATGAAAAACTAAAAAAGCTAATTTTCACAACTATTCAAAAGATTGCTGAGAAAAGAGATTGCATTTGTGCTAAAGCATTAGAAGGAGCAAGTTTTTAATGTTAGAGCGTAATATAAAACTTTTTAAAATTTTTGGAATAGAAGTAGGTTTAAATTGGAGTTGGTTTCTAATTTTCATATTGGTAATATTTTCACTTTCAACTCAAGTCTTCCCTGGCTGGTATCCACAATTCTCACTAATAACAAATCTAATTTTAGGTTTTATAACAGCAATATTCTTCTTTGCCTCAATACTAACTCATGAACTTTCTCATTCAGTTGTAGCAAATTTAAGTGGTATATCTATAAGAAAGATAAATTTGTTTATATTTGGTGGTGTAGCACAGATGAGTAAACCGCCACAAACAGCAGTTCAGGAATTCTTAATGGCAATTGCTGGTCCACTTGCAAGTTTCGTACTTTCAATTTTTTTTGGAATATTTTGGTTTGGATTACAATTAACTAATTTTAAATTTCTTCCAGTAATTGCTTTCTTTGGATATCTATCTCTAATTAACCTAAGTTTAGGTATTTTCAACCTTCTTCCAGGTTTTCCTTTAGACGGGGGAAGGATACTAAGGTCAATATTATGGTATCTTACAGAAGATCTTTTGTCATCCACAAGGATTGCCTCGATTTTAGGACAGATAATAGGATATAGCATGGCTGCATTTGGTTTTATGTCAATATTTATCTACCAGCTTCAATCTTTTGGTGGTTTATGGTTTGTTGTTTTAGGATTGTTCCTGCAAAATTTAGCCAAAACAAGCTATAAACAAGAGATTATTAGGTCTTCTTTAGAGACAGTTTTTGTGCGAGATGTTATGAGAAGGGATGTCCAAACAATAAACCCAGACATAACAATAAATGATCTGGTTAAAAACTGGTTCATGATCTATGGTCATAAGATATTTCCAGTTCTCGAAAATGGAGAAATAATTGGAACTGTTTCTACCGAAGACGTTAAAATAATACCTAAAGATAGATGGCTAACAACTACAGTTAGAGAAGTGTTAAAAACTATAAAAGAAAGTCAACTTATAAACTTAGAATCAAAGGTAATGGATGCTCTACACAAAATGAATGGTAATCAACTGGATTATCTTTTAATTGTAGAACAAAATAGATTGTTAGGTATTATTCATATAGATGATATTATGCGATATGTGAAGTTAAAGAGGGATTTTAAAATATGATAAAAACAAAGTTGATTTTCGATCCTATATCTGGTGGTGGGATAGGTAAGGAATACATAAATGATGTTGTTGAAAAATTGAAAAATAATAAGGTTGATCTCGATTTATATTATACAAAAAAAGTTGGAGATGCCAGAGAAGTTGCTAAAGAAATTAAAGAAAATGAGTTCGATGTTGTAGCAGTAATGGGAGGGGATGGTACAATAAATGAGGTTATAAATGGTCTTTTACCCACAAATATCCCTATAGCTATAATTCCATCCGGTATTGCTAATGTTTTTGCAAATGAAGTTGGGATCTCAAGAAATCTCTTAAAAGCGTGTGAAGCTATTTATAAAGGGAGCTTGTATGAAGTTGACCTTGGTAAAATAAATGATAGTTATTTTCTCTCATTAGCTAGTATAGGTTTTGATTCTCATGTACTTAAAGATACACCATCTTCGCTAAAAAGAAAGTATGGAAAATTAGCTTACATATATACAGGAATAAAAACTATTTTTTCTTATGAGCCCCATCCAATATATGTGACTGTTAAAGAAAATGCTAAAAAGAAAAAATGTTATTTTATGGTAATTGGGAATGTTAGTATTTATGGTGAGCCTTATGTAAAGATGACACCTAAGGCTTCAATAAATGATGGGCTTTTAGATGTTTGTCTTTTTAAAAAGGAAAATCCGATAAACTATTTTCGCTACTTTTTAGGAGCTCTGTTAAGGCTTCATACTCAATTTCCAGATGTTGAATATTTTCAGACAGAGAAACTATATGTTGAAAGTGAAAAACCGCTTATGGTAGAGGCTGATGGGGATGTGTGGGGAGAACTTCCCACTACATTTTCAATCTTAAAACAAGGTTTAAGAGTTTTATTGCAAAAATAAAAATAATTATTTTTTGTCATTCTAAACGAAGCGAAGCGGAGTGAAGAATCTCATTAAAAAACATATATTATAATAGAATTTTAAGAAATAATTTTTAGAAAGGTGTGAATTAAAAAATGATTGAAATTACTAAAAAGCAACTATCAAAAATGATTGATCATACCAATCTAAAACCAGATGCAACTCAACAAGATATAATTAATCTTTGTAAAGAAGCGAAGAAATATGGATTTTGTGCAGTTTGTATAAGTCCTATATATGTTTCTTTGGCACATGAGTTGTTGAAAGATACGGATGTCAAAGTGGATTCAGTTGTAGGTTTTCCCTTGGGATATACATTTACAAAGGTAAAAGCTTTTGAGACTAAAGAATTAATAGATAGTAGTGCAGACGAGATAGATATGGTTATGAATCTCGTTGCTTTAAAACAGAAAAATTATTCTTTGGTCTTAAATGATATTAAGGCTGTAGTTAAAGCAGCTAAGGGAAAAACTGTTAAAGTGATATTAGAAACTTGTTATTTAACTGATAAGCAGATAATAAAAGCTTGCAAATTAAGTAAAGAAGCTGGAGCACACTTTGTAAAAACATCTACAGGATTTGGTCCATCAGGGGCAAAAGTTGAACATGTAAAACTGATGAGGGAAACAGTGGGAGAGAAAATGGGTGTTAAAGCAGCTGGGGGAATTAGAACTTTTGATGATGCTATCAAAATGATAGAAGCTGGAGCAAATCGAATAGGAACAAGCAGTGGAGTAGCAATCATTGAGAGATTTAAAGAATAATTTTGGAATTAGTCAAGATATTAATAATATATGAATATTATTTATGTCATTAGAATTTAAAGGATTTAGAAAGTGATTTTAAAAAGGAAAGATCCAATAGCAATATTTGATTCAGGAGTAGGTGGACTTTCAGTTTTAATTGAGGTTAAAAAAATTCTACCCTATGAGAAAATAATATATCTTGCTGACAAGAAAAGACATCCCTTTGGTACTCGCCCTAAAGATGAGATAGAAAAGATTGCTTATGAGATAATCAATTTTTTAATCTCAAAAGATGTAAAAATGATTGTTATTGCTTGTAATACTGCCTCTACGATTAAATTAGATGATTTAAGAGCAAAATATAATGTTCCAATTATTGGGATGATAGATATAGAAGTAATTTCTAAATATATTAAGAAATTTAGAGGAACTACATTAAGTCTTATTGGGACCAATGCAACTGTTAGAAGCAAGGCATATGATGATGTCATTAAAAAATTAAATTCCGAAATTAAAATATATTCCAAGGACTGTTCAAAATTAGTACCAATTATAGAATCTGGCGAAATTGAAGAAGATGATTTCAAAGATGAATTTAAAAATTGTCTATCTCCACTATTAAATAATGAAATCACAGATTTAATAATTGGTTGTACTCATTTCTCTTTCATAATCAAAAAAATAAAAGATTTCTTTGGAAAAAATGTAAAGGTATTCGATCCATCCAAGTATGTAGCGCAGTATGTTTTTACAGAATTATCACAGAAAAAGTTATTAAATGATTCTAAAGATATATTTGAACCTGATTATTTAGTAACTGCTAAGAAAGAAGAGTTTATCAATACAGGTCAAAAAATGACATCATTAATTTTAAACGATGCAAAGCTAATAACCGTTTAACTTTGCTTCTATAATATGACCCCTATTAATAAAATTTAAAAAAGATTTATATAAATATTTTAATCACAGTGTAAGATATTATGAAAACTTTAATTGTAAATTGTTATAGAAAAACACCAGATAAGAGCATAGAAAATTATTGTAAACTGATAGGTAATTTTAGTTTATATGATGTTGTTTATGACAAGGATATAAAAGAAGATTTTAAAATAGATAATTATAATGCAATTGTTATTTCAGGATCAGAGAATTGTATTTCGAAAAAACAATATTCTCCAGATTTTTTAGAATTTTTAAAACAGATAAGTATTCCAGTACTTGGAATTTGTTATGGTCATCAAATAATAGCAAAAGCATTAGGTGTTGAAGTAAAACGTGGAACAAAAATGATAAAAATGCCTTGTCCTGAAAATCCAACTGATCATGGAGAAAAAGTTCATATTATAGACAAGGATGAAATATTTATTGGTTTAGATAACAAAATAGATGTTTTTGAAAGCCATCAAGAATATGTTAACCCTGAATATTTAGATAAATTTAGGATAAAATTATTAGCCAGTTCTAAATCATGTCCAGTTGAAGCCTTCAAACATTTAAAAAGACCTCTATATGGAGTTCAATTTCACATAGAACGCTCAGGGGAAACAGGTAAGAAAATAATGAGAAATTTTTATGAACTTGTAGTTCAAAAATTTTAATTAATTTATTGGGTTTTGTAAGCTAATTTACCTTTTGGTGATTCATGTATAAGTAGAAAAATTAATATGGCTGCTATAAATGCCCCAATCAAATTAGCAAGTATTGGTATTTTAAATCCAAAATTATCAAACAGTATTCCACCTATGAAAGGTGCTGGAAATCCAAACAATCCTCTAAAAAATGACAATTTTCCCATAGATTCAGCTCTTTTAGTTTTTTCCACGCTATTGGCAATGATAGTTTTCATAGCAGGAACCCATGTTGATGCAACCATTCCCCACATAAATGCAAAGATTAAAAAATGCTCATATTTAGTTGATATTAAGAATCCAAACATAGTAATGACACCAATCAATTCTGAAAGGATGAGAAATATTTTACAGCCAAATTTTTCAATTAATCTTCCAACTGGTATTTGTGTGATCGCCCAACTAATTGAGATCATGCAAGTTAATATACCGATCTGTGATACTGAAAAATTAAAAGTTTTCCTTAACATTCCAAATAAAATAGAAGATCCAAGCCCCCAGACAAATATATCCACTATTGTAGCAATGTAGAAATTTCTTAAAATTTTAGGAATTTTAAAACTATCTTTTAAAAGAATTAAAAACTGAGAAAAATCAGGTCTTTCTTTATTTTTTATAAATAATGTTTCCTTTAGATAAAGAATAATAAGAATTAGACACAGTATTTCAATGAATATTCCTAAAGAGAATACAGGCAAATAACCAAATAAATCTGCAATTTTTCCACCTAAATATGGAGAAAAAATACCAGGAACTATACCAGCGAACATGAATATTGAATAGCTAATTGCTATTTTTTCTTCTGACACTGATTCAGCGATAATAGAATCGAAAGATGGCCATGAAATTGTAGATGCACCAAAAAATAACATTGCAGGTATAAGCAATATATCTAATTTAATATTTCCAGCTATAAGAAATAAGGTCAGGGCAGAAATAACAAATAAACTGGCTATTACTACGAATCTCTTTCTCCCTTTTCTATCAGAAAGCCAACCTCCTATGAGTTGGCTTACAGGATTCATAATCCCATTGAATCCACCAATTCCTTCAAGTAAGCCCACAAAAGTCATGGATGGATTTAAACTCAGGAAGAAGGGCTGTCTTATAGCCAATAACATATTAAAGTATATTCCTCCCAAGAAATGATATGATGATAAAACATTTATATTGCTTTTAAGATTTTGATTTTTATTATTGTTTTTAATTTTATTTAGATCGTTCTTCATTTTTATTGGTTTTTAAATAATTGGTATTTTTAGTCAAAGGTGTTCAGTAAATATTAAAATAAATAAAAAAAATTATACCAAATAGTTTCAAATTAAAGTTTATATATTTAACTTCCTGTTTTTTATTATTTCTCAACTTTATAAAATTACTTTCTTTTACACCTATTTCTTTATCTGGTGGCAGAGAGTTAATAAATTTTATACTTTACATTCTAAAATGATCCCATCCATAAGTATTTAGGGGCATTATTCTTCCATCAGTTTTAACAATTTTTATAC
>JAHJRV010000041.1 GCA_018830725.1 Actinomycetota bacterium
AAAAGTAGTACCAAGAGATTATTTAAGAATTTCTTTTAAAAGCATAGGTGAGATTTCATTTATTGCAGAAGAAGGGGATGTATTTAAGAAGGGAGAAGTAATAGCAAAACTTGATGAAAAAGATTTCAAGAATCAATTAGATTTAGCAAAGACAGCTTTGGGCCTGGCAGAGAAAGAACTCGAAATGGCAGAATTGACTTTGAAATCAACAAAAGATGCATATAAAAATACAGTTGAAATTGCAAACGCAAACTATTTACTGGCTCAAAAAACTGTAGAACAGGCAGAAATTGCACTAAGAGATGCTCATGTTTATTATGACAAGCTTAAAAATGAACCAATGGTAACAGCATCTATAAAAAAACAAGCAAACATGGCAATTCATCAAGCAGAAGCAGGATTAGAACAAGCAAAGGTTGCATTATCTCAAACATATTGGAATTGTGAAAGTATGAGACAAGCTGCTAAATCCCAGGTTGATTCAGCAGAAAAAGCGATAGAACTATCAGAGGACAAGATTATTTCTTCTACTGCGTCTCTTAAATTAGCTCAAGATGCTTATGATAATGCAACTTTAAAAGCCCCATTTGATGGAGAAGTTATAGAAGTTTATCAAAAAGTAGGTGAGATGGCTTCACCAGGAATGCCAGTTATTTATTTTGGGACATCAGATGTTTTAAAAATAGTTGCAGATGTAGATGAGGATGATATTTCAATGATAAGAAAAGGTCAAGAAGTAGAGATAAGTTTTCATTCATACCCAGGTGTAACCATAAAGGGAAAAGTAATAAATATATCATTAGGAGGTACTGAATTCCAGGGAGTGGTTACTTATGATGTTGATATAGAGTTTGAAGCTTCTCAGGATATTAATATATTACCAGCAATGACCTGCGATATAGAAATTGTTGCAGAAAAGATTAAAGATACTATATTTCTTCCCTCTGATTATATATTTGAGGAAGAAGATAAGTATTATGTAAATCTATTGGCAGAGAAGAATAAAAAGGTGAAAACTGAAATAACTATTGGTTATGAGAATGAGGATTATACTCAAATACTATCAGGACTTAAACAGGATGACAAAATTTCTAAAGAATAACAAAATTGAAATATCCAATAAATTTTAATTAAGGACTATGAATTTAACAGAAGTTAAAAATTTAAGTAAAAAATATAATGAACATCTGGCTGTTGATAACATAAGTTTTTATGTTAAAGAGGGAGAAATATTTGGACTTTTAGGACCCAATGGTGCAGGTAAATCAACAACAATATCGATGCTTTCCTGTCTTTTGGAACCAACATCAGGGGAAGCTTTTATTGATGGAAAGAGTATAAAAAAAGACCCCATGGGTGTTAAAAAAGTTATAGGTCTTATACCCCAGGAAATAGCATTATACCCAACCTTATCTGCAAAAGAAAACCTTTATTTCTGGGGAAAAATGTATGGACTTTCAGGAAGTTTAATAAAAAAGAGAGTGAAGGAAATTCTTGAAATTGTAGGTTTAACTGATAGAGCAAAGGATAGAATAGACACATATTCAGGTGGAATGAAAAGGAGAATTAATATTGCAGCTGGTCTCATTCACAGACCGAAGGTAATAATGTTAGATGAGCCAACTGTTGGAATTGATCCCCAAACAAGAATCAATATCTTAGAGACAGTAAAAAATCTAAATAAATTGGGGATGACCATCATATATACAAGTCACTACATGGAAGAGGTTGAGATGTTGTGTAATAGAATAGCAATTATGGATGAGGGAAGGATAATTGCTATGGGAACAAAAAATGAATTAAGACTGCTAGTGGGTGGAAAGGATACAATTAGAATGGATGTCAAAAACATCCATCCAAAAATTGCAGAATCATTAGAAATGATAGATGATGTTGATAAAATTAAAATAAAAGAAAATCAGATTGAAATATTAAGTGATTATGGTAGAAGAGTACTTTCCTCAGTAATTTCTAAATTAAATGAACTAGATGTCAAAATAAATTCGGTAAAGGTTCAGGAGCCTGACTTAGAATCTGTTTTTATACATTTAACTGGTAAGAGCTTAAGAGAATAAATAGAGGTTAGGTCTTGCAATATTTCAAAATCTATAAATAGAGGTTAGGTCTTGAAATGTTAGCTATAGTAGTCAGGTTTTGTAATATAACAGATTAATTAGAAGCATTTAGGAATACTAAAATTGAAATAATAATATAGTAGGTAAGGGACTTGAAGTTATTAAACATCGCCTTAAAGGAAGTAAAAATTATTTTCAGAGATAGGATGGCATTACTAATTCTTTTAGCCATGCCATTTATCCTAATGACAATAATGGGGATGGCATTGGGTGGATTATTTTCAAAAGGTCCAGAGCTTTCAAAAATTGATGTCGCAGTTGTAAATTATGATGATGGTAAACTCTCTGAGGATTTCATTGAAGAGATATTAAAAGGAGATGAACTATCAAAACTCCTAAATATTATGGAAACTAACAAAGAAAGAGCAATGCATTTAGTGAAAATTGGTGACATTTCATCAGTAATTATAATTCCTTCTGATTTCACATCTCAAATAATGAAAAATAAATCCACTGAGATTACTATCTATGGCGATCCTGGTCAGGAGATAAGAGCATCAATTATAAGAAGTATTACGAGTGCATATACAAATAAAGTTTCTTCGATAATGGTTGGTGTTAGTACAGGATGGGAATCATTAACTAAATTAGGTAAAAAGACAAATCAAACAGAAATTGCAATGTATATGCCATTCATGATTAATGAGATGATTGAAAAAGATGTGGAGAACCTGATAAAAATAGAGGAGGAGAATACCTCTCAAAAAGAAAGCATGAGCTCAATGCAGTATTATGCTGCAGGTATGTCGACAATGTTTGTTCTTTTCTCTTCAATGTTTGGTGCAGACTCAATTCTTAAGGAAAGAGATGACAAGACACTTGCAAGGCTGCTTTCCAGTCCAATAAAAAAACATTCAGTTTTAGGTGGAAAACTTCTTGGTATTTTTATAATAGGAATAATGCAATTTACTGCTTTTATATTTGCTACTAAATTGATATTTAATGTAAATTGGGGTAGGTCAATTATTGGATTAGTTCTTTTACCTAGCTCTACAGTACTTGCAACAACCGGGATGTCAATATTCTTTGCATCAATAGCAAAGACCAGAAATGCTGTTTCAGGTATAAGTCAGATATTTATTCAGAGTATGTCAGCTTTAGGTGGTTCTATGTTTCCACCAAGTTTGTTGCCACCCTGGTTAAGATTTTTTAGCAACTTTACAATAAACAAATGGTCAATGGAAGGGTTTCTATCTCTCATGAGTGGTGAAGGAGTTATATCCATATCAAAATCCATCTTTATATTATTGGCAATTGCCTTAATATTTTTTATATTTGGGATTTGGAGATTTTCATATGAGTAAAATGAGAAAAGCATTTGAAATAGCACTGTTAAACTTAAAACTCTTATTTAAGGATAAGATGTCTCTTATGATGATGTTTGTAATTCCATTATTTATGACAATGATTATGGGTCTTGTATGGGGAGGAATGGGTGAAAATAGACTAAAAGTAATAATTGTTGATGAAGATAAATCAAATTACTCTTCTATGCTTACAGATATATTAAAAGAAGATGAACTTTTAAGTGTAATAAAAGATAATAAGAAAGACGCTATAGAAAAAGTAAGGAATTCAAATGTTGAGTCAGCAATTATAATTCCAAAAGATTTCGGAGATAAAATAAAAAGAGGTGGTGGAGCTAAATTAACAGTAATAAAACTTGAGACATCTACAAGAGCATTTGCGGTTTTGGAAGTTGTAAGAGGTGCTATTAATAGGATAGCTACCAATTATTACACAGCAAATATGTCTATAGATTATTTAAATAAGATTGGAACAACCACTGATAGTAACGAGGAAAGTTTATGGAAAAAAGTTTTCAAAGCTGCAGATGAGAATTGGAAGCCAGACCCCCCTGTTAAAGTTATTTTTGAAAATGTTACTGCTTCAGAAGTAAGAGGTAAAAAGACTATTGCCAGTGGTTTTTCTCAAGGATCGTTGGGCTATGCAGTTACATTTATAGGATTTGTTTTAGTAGGTAATTCAGCAACAATAATGGAAGATAAGATTAAAAGAACTTTATTTAGGCTATTAAGTACACCAACTTACAAGGGCTCATATATTACTGGAAAAATATTAGGCTCAATTTTTGTGGGTATATTTCAGTTTACAATTCTAATTTTAGCAGGTAGATATTTATTTGGTGTTAGATGGGGAAGGGATCCATTAGGATTGGTTCTTTTAATGGGTTCATATATAATATGCGGAACATCAATGGGAATCATGTTGGCATCATTTGTAAAGACTATTGACCAGGCCCATGCGATAACTCCAGTAATTATAATAAGTATGGCTATGTTAGGTGGATGTTTTTGGCCAGTAGAGTTTGTTCCTCAATATATGCAAACTATTGCAAGGTTCACACCAACAGGTTTAACAATGCAAGGACTCACCGACCTCATAGTAAGAGGCTTAGGATTTCAAACTATTATTACACCCAGTCTTACTCTACTAGGCATGTCATTGATATTTTTCACCCTTGGCATCTATTTCCTTCGTCTAGAATAGGTGTCAGATCTCGACATGTAGAATAGGTGTCAGGTCTTGACATGAGACATATTAGAATTATTTAATAGAAATTTCTCTATCTCCTCAACCTTTTTATTTAGGAACACATTTTGTGATAAATTGATATAATATTTATAAATAAGTGAAATAAACTTGGAGGAGTGCAGGAGTGGCCGATCTGGCGATACTGGAAATATCGTAGGCGGTGAAAGTCGCCTCGTGGGTTCGAATCCCACCTCCTCCGCCAATTAAGAGATTCCTCAGCTACAACGAGCCATTTTCTAATTATCTAATTGCTTCAAAAAAATTAAAACTTATTTTAAGAAAAGTAGCTGAGTAGATAATCAATTTTCATCATCAAACGAAGCAATAAAACTTTTTTAGTTATTCTCGGTTTAATTGTAACCTTGATTTTAGCAACAATTATGGAAATCCTTGCTGAAGGAATAGCACCTCTTGCATTTGAGATATTTAGACAAACAGGTGCTTTTGGTAACTCTTTTATATTTTTAATGACTGGCGTAGCAACAGACTACACAGAAATAGGTTTAATCTGGGATAATATAGGTAAGAAAGTTGCTATTTGGCTTCCGATTATAACAGTTCCTCAAATTATTATCTTAGGATACCTATTTAATAATTTCTTTAAGTAATAATGGAGAAAAAAGTAATTTATTAGTTAATTTAAAATCGGATATTTCTAATTTGGTACTACATAGATTTTTATAAATATTGACAAATAATAAATTTTTGATTTAGAATTTTACCCAACAATAGGAAATTTAATAATTTGCTGAATTCAAAAGAAGCGGAGGAACCATCTTATTGGGGTGAATCTTGCAAAAGCAAGTAGGGTTAAAGTCTTTCGATCCAAACCCGTCAGCTAACTCCGTAAGCATTGAGAGAGGTTCATTTGGTCACTGATGGTTTCTCCAGTGACTTTATTTTTATTAGAAATGAATATGAAGACATTTAATTTATTTGAGCCAAACATAGAAGAGATGATAAAAAGGAAAGATGTTAAAGGTTTGATGAAAACCTTAAAACATAAGGATTTTAGTGTACGGAGACATGCAGTATGGGCTCTTGGAAACATAGGAGATGCGAGGAGCGTAGAATCTCTAATTCAAGCTCTAAAAGATGAACATATCTTTGTTCGAGGAGCAGCAGCATTAGCTCTTGGATTAATGAGAGATGTAAGGATATTAGAACCTCTTACTCAAGCTCTCAAAGATAAAAATTTGTATGTTAAAGCAGCAGCAGCATTAGCTCTTGGAAATATAGGAGAACCAGCAGTAAAACCACTAATTAAGATTCTCAAAGATAAAAATTTGTATGTTCAAGCTGCAGCAACAGAAGCTCTTGGAAGGATAGGGGAGCTCGCAGTAGATTCTCTAATTCAAACACTACAAGATGAACATACCTTTGTTAAAGTAGCAGCAGCATTAGCTCTCGGATTGATAAAAGATGTAAAAGCAGTAGAACCATTAATTAATGCCCTTAAAGATGAAGATAAAGATGTACGAATAAGTGTAGTAGAAGCTCTTGGAAAAATAGGGGATGTAAAAGCAGTAGAACCATTAATTAA
>JAHJRV010000042.1 GCA_018830725.1 Actinomycetota bacterium
GTGGCTTACCAATTTTTATGCTTCTTGGTGATGTTCCAATAAAAAATTGGAATTTAGGAGTGTGGGATGAAGGAGCAGAAGAATTATCTGGAATGAACATGTCTGAAACCATCCTTATAAATAAGAAAGCTTGTTTTGGTTGTTCCATACCTTGTAAAAGAGTTGTAAAGGTAAGTGAAGGAAAGTATAAGATTGAAAAAGGACCTGGTCCGGAGTATGAGACTTGTGCTTCTTTTGGGACATTATGTTTTATAGGTGACTTAAAGGCAGTTGCAAAGATTAATGAGCTATGTAACCGATATGGCATGGATACGATCTCATGTGGTGGGGCAATTGCATTTGCTATTGAGTGCTATGAAAAGGGTATTATAGGTAAAAGTGATACAGATGGTTTAAAACTAAAGTGGGGAGATGGTGAGGCTGTATTAAATCTAGTTAAAATGATTGCAAAAAGAGACAAGGGTATTGGGAATGTATTAGCAGATGGAAGTAAAAAGGCATCAAAAAAAATTGGCAAAGATAGTGAAAAATTTCTGGTTGAAGTAAAAGGACTTGAGGTTCCTATGCATGACCCAAGAGCGTTTCATGGATTAGGTCTTGAATATGCAATATCAAATAGAGGAGCCTGTCATGTTAATTCATATCAAATGTTTGTAGAACTCGGTCAAGCTTTCTATCCCGAGATTGGATTGGAAGGTCCATATGAAGGAATGGATAGCACAGGAAAAGCAAGAATTGTTTCAATAACACAAAATTTAGGTTCTATTCTTAATTCTGCTAATATCTGTTCTCTACTTGGTATATCTTTTTCAGTAACTGATATATTAAATAGCTTAAATTATTCAACTGGATTTGATTATACATTGGAAGATATGATGAAAATTGGTGAGCGAATCTGGTATTTAAAGAGAGGAATAAATAATCTTTTAGGAATAAAAAGAGAAGATGATAGATTACCGGAGAAGATTCTAACACCGGTGACTGAAGGTGCAGCAGCCGGTTTAGTCCCTGATATAAAGCTTATGCTTAATGAATTTTATAAAATAAGAAAAATCAACAAAGAGGGAAAACCAAAGAGAGAGAAATTAAAAGAATTAGGATTAAAAGACTTAGCTGATAAGATATATAAGAGATAAAAAAAGGAGTCTTTATGCCACTGCCTGAATATTTTCAATTTCAATGTAGGACAAAAGTTATATTTGGAGCAGGTACAATAAAAGAATTACCAAATGAAATAAAATTACTTGGTAGTAAAAGAGCTTTTATTATCACTGATATAATAGTAAGGAATTTAGATTTCTTTAAAAAAATAGAAGATATTTTAAAATCTTCAAAAGTTAAATTAGTTGGAATATTTGACGAAGTTCCTGTTAACTCTGACATAGAGGTCTGTAACAAAGGTTATAAAATGGCACGCGAAAAAGAGAGTGATATATTAATTGCAGTAGGAGGTGGAAGTGTAATTGATACAGCAAAAGGAATGAATATTTTAATATCTGAGGGTGGAGATTTAGTGGAGGATCATCAGGGAGCATATCTCTTAGAAAGACCATTGAAGAATTTAATAGCAATCCCCACAACTGCTGGAACAGGAAGTGAGGTTACATTTGCTGCAGTTATAAGAGATTCTAGCCAGAAGTTAAAAATCTCATTTATTTCACCATATATTTCTCCAAATACAGCAATTTTAGATCCAGAAGTTACTATAAGTTGTCCCCCAGAACTCACTGCATCAACAGGTATGGATGCCTTATCTCATGCAATAGAATCAATTCATTCTTTACAGAATGAACCTATTACTGATGCACTTGCTATTCATGCCATTAAACTCATAGGCGGGAATTTAAGAGAAGCTGTAAATAATGGTGAAAATATTGAGGCAAGAGGTAATATGCTGATTGCTGCAAATATGGCAGGATTAGCTTTTACTAATGCTTTAGTTGGATGTGTTCATGCAATGGCTCACGCATTGGGTGGTTACTACGATGTTCCTCATGGAATTGCAAACAGTATTTTACTACCATATGGAATGAAGTACAATTTAGATTATTGCAATAGATATGCTTTAGTTGCAAAGGCTTTTGGCATTAATATAGAAGGTTTAACAAAGAAGGAAGCAAGTAGAAAGGCAATTGATGTTGTATTGAAATTAACAAAGGACTGTAGTATGCCTCAAAAATTAAGAGAGGTAGGAGTTAAAGAGGAAGGTTTAAACAAAATTGCTGAAATATCTATGTATGACGGTTCCATGCTTAACAATCCAAGAGAGGCAAAAGTGGAGGAAATAGAAGAATTATTAAGAAAAGCCTATTAAAAAGTAAGGAGGTATAAATATGGCATATTTTAAGGATACAGAACAGTTCTATAGCATTTTGGTTCCATTTTTTAACGATTTAATAAATAATCCAGAAATTGGTCCCAAAGTATTAGCTTCAGGTTTGATTATAAAGTTTATATATCATAATCCTGAAGCTGTAATAATAGTTCATTGCCCAAATAGTGAGATTATCCAGGGAGATATAGAGGATATTAAACCAGATGTCATAATGTCAATGAATTCGGATGTTGCTCATAGATTCTGGCTAGGTAAAGTTAATCTCATGGCAGCATTAACAAAAGGAGACATAAGAGCTAAAGGACCCATACCTAAAATTATGAAACTACTCCCAATAATAAAAGGTGCATATGCAATATATAAGAATTATTTAACAGAGAAAGGGTTTGAAGAGTTAGTTGATGTTAAATAGGTGGAGAGCACTTATTTAACTCTGAAGGCTGAATCTAATTTTTTAAAAATAGGAGGTTGAGTTAAACAATGACTTCAATCGAGACACCAAATTGGGTAAGGGATGCAATTTTTTATCAGATTTTTCCTGATAGGTTTGCTCGAAGCAAACTTGTACCCAAACCCTCAAACTTGGAACTCTGGAACAGTCCACCAACGGTTAATGGTTTTAAGAGCGGTGACCTACTAGGCGTGGTCGAGCATCTGGATTATTTACAGTATTTGGGGATAACAGCTATCTACTTTAATCCTATTTTCAAATCAACTGCTAACCATCGTTATCATACATATGACTATTACCAGGTAGATCCCATCCTCGGTGGTAATGAAGCACTGCAAACACTACTTGATGAAACTCATAAACGAGGCATGCGTGTAATCCTTGATGGTGTGTTTAACCACACGGGGCGGGGCTTCTTCCAGTTTAATCACATCGTTGAAAATGGACTTATGTCACCTTACTTAGATTGGTTTATAATTAAAAACTATCCACTGAAACCCTATAATGCGCCTAATGAACAACATGGCTACGAAGCATGGTTAAACCTGCCAGCCTTGCCCAAGTTGAACATAGCAACTCCTGCTGTACGTGAGTTTATATTGAATGTAGCTTGCTATTGGATTGAGTTTGGTGTGGATGGTTGGCGATTGGATGTACCATACGAGATTGATGATGATGACTTTTGGCGTGAATTTCGCAAACGGGTAAAGGGTGTTAATCCAGAAGCATACATCGTAGGTGAAATATGGGAAGAAGCACAACGTTGGCTCCAGGGTGATCAATTTGATGCTGTAATGAACTATCCATTTACTCGAGCATGTCTGGGTTTTTTTGTGGGTGATGACCTTTTGAGATCCGAGGTTGCCCGTTGTAGCTACAAACAGATTGACACGCTGGATGTCCAGACCTTTGCTGAAGAGATTAATAAAATATTGAGTCTTTATCCCAACTCAGTAACAAATGTGCAATTTAATCTATTAGGTAGTCATGATACTCCGCGTTTTAAAACTCTAGCGCGTGGTGATACCTCAGCTTATCGTCTAGCGACACTATTCCAGATGACCTATCCAGGCGCACCAAGTATTTATTATGGTGATGAGATTGGCATGGAAGGTTGTCATGATCCTGGATGCAGAGCTGGGTTCCCATGGGATGAGAGCAAATGGGACAAGGAACTGCAAGAATATGTTCAACGTTGTATCACTCTGCGAAAAGTAAAACCAGCACTGCGACAGGGCGACTTTACTTGGTTATTCCTCAAACATGATGTAGTTGCTTATAGCCGACAATTGGGATCTGAAATGTTACTGGTGATTTTGAACAACAGTCATCAACCAGTAAATCTTGATCTGTCTGTGGCTAACCATCTGGAAGATGACGCATTGCTCAGAGATGTGTGGGATGATAGTGAAGTGAAAGTAACTGACGGTAGCATCGAAGATGTCTTTGTTTCTGCCAGATCTGGGATTGTTTTGGAAGTAGTGAGAGTAACTGACAGGTGATAAGCTTTCACAAGCTCTAAATGGGACATTATATATAGAATTGTAATAATTTGTTTAAAATTAATAGTTCCAGTATAAATGAAATAATGTTTTTCTTTTTATTAATCTCCTTGATCTCGAAGAACCTGAGTGGAATGCTACGAGAACAAAGTTACCTAGAATTCTTGAAAACGTAGAGGTGACGATTCCGAGTCCGAATAGACCTCTTAGAATATATTTTCTTTCACCAGATTTAAACGATGGTTGGCCTGAAGAATTAAGGTTCTCATACCAGAATGGAATTATAAGCTTTAATTTACCACGTCTGGAATATTGGGATATGATTATTTTAGAACAATAGTATATATAATAGACTAATTGAAGGGAAAATATGCTATGGAGTTATTGTCAAGTGGTAAATTGGCAATGTTATATAAAAATGTAATTATATTTGACAAGAAAGGTAAGATATGGATTTGTATAAAAAAAGTATACAAATAATAAAAACAAACCAACACAAATCAGATAGCTATATTGCCAGCCCAGATTTTGAATCATATAGATATTGTTGGCTTAGAGATGGTACCTTCACTGCTTATGCAATGGATAAGGCATGTGAATATGAGAGTGCTGAAAGATTTCATAGATGGGTAAATAGTGTTATTAAAAGATATTCTTATAAGATTGTGGATATATTAAAAAAATTAAATAAAAATGAAAATATAAATCCTAATGATTTTCTTCCTACCAGATATACTCTTGAAGGATATGAGTCAAATCAAAAATGGGCTAACTTTCAATTAGATGGTTATGGTATTTGGTTGTGGGGTTTAGCTCAACACATAAAATTTACAGGCAATAAAAACTTTCTTATAGAATTTAAAGAAAGCATAAATATCATAAAAAAATATTTATCCCTATTATGGAATCACAATAACTATGATTGCTGGGAAGAAAATCTGGATAAAGTACATGTATCAACTTTAGCTTGTATATATGGTGGACTAAAAGAAATATCACAATTTCATCCAAATATAGAACTATCACAACTAACGAATAAGATAAAAGAATTTGTTTTAAATAGAGGAGTAGTAAATAATCATTTCGTAAAATATATAGGAACTGACAAGGTTGATGCATCACTCCTATGGTTATCTATGCCTTTTAGATTGGTAGAACCTAATGAAAAAGTTATGTTAAACACAATAGATATAATAGAGAAAGACTTGCTAAAAAACGGTGTATATCGGTATAGGAATGATACTTACTATGGAGGAGGGGAATGGATATTACTTACTGCCTGGCTTGGTTGGTTCTACACTGAAATTAATCAAAAAAGTAAAGCTTATAATTTATCAAAATGGATAGAATCTAAAGCAGATAAAGATGGCAATCTACCAGAGCAAATCAATATAAATGTACTGAATTCTGACTTCTATCATAAGTGGGTTAAAGAAAAAGGCAAGCCTGCAAAGACTCTACTGTAGTCTCATGCTATGTATATTATTCTTAAAAAAGCATTAGGAAACTAGATAATAAATAAATTGTGGGAACAAATGAAAAAAATATCTTTTCTTCTTATATTTATATCTTTTATATTGATACTTTTAATAATTTTTACATTATCAGGATGCACAATGTCAAAAAAACAGGATATTATATCTGAAACTGGAACTGTTAAATATATTGACATAGAAGGTGGATTTTTTGGAATAATTGGTGATAGCGGTAAAAACTATGATCCAATTAATTTAAGTGAAGAATTCCAAAAGGATAACCTAAGAGTAAGTTTTGATGCAAAAATTCGTGAAGATATGGTAAGTATTCATATGTGGGGAACATTAATTGAAATAGTAAGAATTGAAAAATTAGACTAATTATATATAATATGCATCCTAAATTAATAAATTCAAATATTTTTATTAATATTATCTAGTATGTATGTTAGACTCATCATTTTTAAAAACCCCACCTTTTTAATTTGTGATAAAATAATTATTACAAAGTCTATTTATTACATATTACTATAGACTTTCTAGCTTTATAACTTTACTATTTTTAAACCTGGCTGAGTAGAAGTAGCAGCTGTATTGATTTAGATGTAGAAGTAAGCCAATTATTTTGAAATTTCAGATTTTACTCTTCTAATCATCTTTTGGTTGAGCTTCTCTAAAATATAGTCGCATGTAAAAGTAAAAATCATATATTATTTTGTTTAAATTTGTAAAAAATTATAAATTTTTATAATTTTTTTATTTCAAAGCTCTTTATAGAAATTCTATTTTAAATTCATTTGTTTTACTGATTTAAATTGTGGTGGGATAGGAGTGGATTCAATATGAAAAAGTTTGTAACTTACGTTTTGATGGGTTACTATCTCCTGTTGGAAATGATAATAACCTTTCCAATATTTCTGTATGGTTTATGTTTTAAAAAACAGAAAAATTATTCTGTAGTTTTTGTAGCTGCTAGTTTTTATCCACCCCATATTGGTGGGCTTGAATGCGCTGGTCGTGACTTAGCAACAGGTTTAGTAAAAAAGGGATGGAAGGTAGAAGTTCTCACTAAGGACGACGAGATGAGAGCCAGATCTAAGGAAATGTTTCAAGGATATCATCTAACTCGTTTTGGCCCTATTAGAATGGAATCCTGGTACTTTACATTGTGTATTTTTCTTTGGCTGCTAAGACATTTTCGTGATTATCAAACTATATATTTTTTAAATTTCTCATATTCAAAAAATCGATTAGGTGTGTTCATACCTGAGGTAGCTATTTCCTGGTTTTTTAAAACATTTTTTAAAAAACAGACTGTCTTAAGGCTAACAGGTGGATCAGTAGAGCGAACCCCTCAGTATTTATATCGCACTTTGTCAAAATGGAAATGGAACTTATATTGTAATTCAGTTTCACTATTTACTTCACTATCTAAAGATGAGTATGATTTTCTAATTTCAAAAGGACTAAGATATAAAACAAAAAAAGTTTTCAATGGTGTAAATGTAAAGCAGTACAACGTGTTGTTTCAAGAAAAAGTACAGCGTAAAAAGGAACTCGGACTAGACGAAGATAAAATTATAGTCGGGTTTATAGGTCGTTTAACTTCAAGAAAGGGGGCTGATCTACTTCTTCGTGTCTGGAAGCGTATAAAATTAGAAAATGCATTATTATTTTTGATAGGAACCAGTCAGGAAGATATGGTTCAGAAATCCAATGCAGATGAGGTCAGAGAACTTGTAAATGAATGTGGTGATTCCGCAGTTTATATTGGTAGAAGGGATGATCCCTGGAATTATTTAGGTCTTTTTGACATAATGGTTTGTCCATATAGAGTTCGTGAGGGAATGAGTAATACAATACTTCAGGCCATGGCTTCAAAGAACATAATTATTGCCTCGGAAATTCCTGGTATTATTGGATTTCTTAAACCAGGTTATGATTCTATACTTTTTCCAGAAGATGACGAAGTAGCACTTGAAAAGAATCTTAGAGAGGTAATAGATAATGTAGAAAAATATCGTTACCTTGCGGAAAATGCATTTGAACGTGTAAAAGAAGAGTTCCCAATTGAAAAGGTTGTTGATTTTTATCATAAAATCTTTAAAAGAAATATATAGTATCTTTTCTTGAAACAAGCCCTATTAATAAAGATTTAATATCCTTTTCTACATTCTTAAATCATTCTTAATATATTCTCAAATTAAAATAAATTGCTCAATAAATTGCACGATAATTGCAAGATATAATAACAAAAGGAGTGAGTTAAAAACTGCTCCTATTTTTATTTGAAAAAAGGGGGTATCGAAATTTAAAAACAAATTTTACATAAGGCTATTTAAAAAGATAAAATAATGATATTTGAGTTTGTAATTAGCATTATAAATTATTTTTATTATATTTAAATAGTGAGGGAAGATAAATGTGTGATACATTTGTAGCAATGCAAAATTATACTGCTAATAAAAGTATAATTTTTGCTAAGAATTCAGATAGAGAACCTGATGAAGTTCATGAATTAATTCACTATCCTACAAAGGAGTATAAAGAAGGTGAAAGGGTAAAGTGCACATATATAGAAATACCGCAGGTTAGAAAAACTTATGAAGTTATTTTAGCGAAACCTTTCTGGATATGGGGATGTGAAATGGGTGTTAATGAAAATGGAGTTGTAATTGGAAATGAGGCAATATTTACTAAAATTCCTCATGAAAAGAAAAAAGGTCTTATTGGAATGGACTTGATGAGATTAGCTTTAGAAAGAAGTAAAAATTCAGGTATGGCAGTGGAGGTAATTGCTGATCTTTTAAATAAATATGGACAGGGTGGGATTTGTGGATATCGTAATAAAAAAATGAAATACCATAATTCTTTTTTAATAGCTGATTTTGATTCTGCAAAGGTTATGGAGTGCTATGGTAAAGAATGGGCAGTAAAAGAGATAAAGGATGCTTATTCTATTTCAAACTGTATTAGCATAGAAGATGATTATGACTATAACTCAGATAATTTTGGGGAATATGCAAAGAGTAAAAATTGGATAAGTAGAGAGAGGATAAAAGGTTATGAAAAATTAAATCCAAAAGAAGTCTATACCTCACATCTTTTTACACATTTTTCAGGTGCTAAAAAAAGAAGAAATCGTTCTTTTGAATTGATGAATAAAGAAAAAGGGAAATTGGATGTCTTAAAGATAGCTAATATTTTAAGAGATCACTTTCTTGATAAAAACCCACAAGTTATTAACCCTTGTTCTACATGTCTTGCAAAAGTATTTATTTCAGATATTTTGAATGAAGTATCAAAAAGGAATAAAAAATATCATCCTTCATACGGAAGTAATTTTGACATCTGTATGCATGCAGCAAATTCCATAATAAGAAAAAGTCAGACTACAGGTTCAATGATTGTTGAATTAACAAAAGATAAGAAGATATTAATATATGCAACTGGTACTTCTGCTCCCTGTATTTCAATATTTAAACCTTTATTTTTAGGATACAATAAGATTCCTACAGAAAATTATCATACTGGAAAGTTTTATGATGAAAAATCTATCTGGTGGAGACACGAAAAACTCCACAGATTATTTTTAGCCAATTACAAAAAATTTATTAAAGAATATTCTCACGAGCGCAATGAATTAGAAAAGGAATTTATTACTGAAAGTACGAAATTTGTTACAAAAAATGCTAAATTAAAATATTATACAAAAGATGAGATATATAAATTTTCACTAAGCTGTTTTAAAAGAGCTCAGGATTTTACAGATAGGTGGATAGATAAATTATCTAAAATAAAGAGAAAGAAAATATTTTTTTATACTAACTATTGGGACAGATTATCTAAAAGAAACAGATTATTACAAACTTTTTCTTCTCCACCAGCTTATGAGAAATAAAATTCCTGCAATTAGAAAAGGTACTCCACTAGTTAACACTGCAAGAATTTTGTTATGACCTGCAGAAATATATGAGAATATATAATCAACTAATCTACTCTATGACTTATATCACAGAAAAAATTTAATATTAATGAAAAAAATATTGATTAAAAATTTTTGACAAGACTAAATAATTATGATGTTTTGGTATTGCAAATACCAAAAAAGAAGCAAAATTGGTATTATAAACACCAAAAAGTGAGAAGAATGGAAATTATAAAACGATATTTCCTTGTAAAACTTTTTTAAAAAGTATCAAGCCTGACAAACCTCTTTCTTAGTTAATTTGTATAAAGTCTTTAAGCTTGTCAACTAAACTCCCGAAGTGTCTATTCAAGATAATAATTTAAGAGACTTATTTCTTTTTTGATCTCTGCTAGCTTATACTCAAAACTGTTAATAATACAATAGTATGAAAATTCTTATAGTTATCTTTTTAATAAATTATAATTTATTAAAATGTATTATAATCATAAAAAAATATTTTTATGAAAGGGTATAAAAAAGATGCCTTTATTAACATCTAAAGAAATAAATGTCCGATTTGGTGCGGGACTTCCGACTGTAATTATAGGAGAGAGGATAAATCCAACTAAAAAATATTAAATATATTGAATTGACCACATATCCTGATTTTGTGAAATATTTCTCTAAATCTATGAAATTTTAAAAATATTTAATACTTAAAAGTTTAGGTAAAAAACTTCTAAATAAAAGAGGTGATGAAAAATGCGTAAAGATATTAAAATAGTTAAAGTAAGTACATCTAAAAAATTGTCTTGGCCACAGTTCTGTGTTTTGTGTTTAAAAGAATCCACGAAGGATGATTTTGAGTTATTTAGTGGAAGTGGGCATGTACCTTACTGTGACAACTGTTACACTAGGGTAAATCGTTTAAGGAACTGGAAGGACAACTTATTTGGTATCGCTCTAATTATTGGAGCACTTGGAGCAATTTTATATGTAATATTTACAATTGTTGAGAAAGGTTGGTTAGAACTTCTCAGAGTACAGAATTGGCTTTTAATAGGAGCAGGTGGGTTTTTATTTATGGGTATAGCTTATGCAATAATGTGGCTTTTACTTTTACCTTTTAGATTAATTTTTCGCTCGAAGTTAGCTAAGCTTGGAGTCAAAATACTTAAGAGTAAAAAGCCAGGTGTAACAATTCTTAAGTTCTTTAACTCAGAGTACGCCGAAATATTCCGTAAAGCCAATGAGATAGCAATTTTAACATAAAAAGTTAGAAAAAATCTAGTTAGCTAATAACTAACCTCTGTACTTCTTTAGTCTCACTTACTATCTTTGTTATCCCCTTTGCTTTAAGCAATGAGAAAATGATACTCAGAATCACAGTAGGTACCCAGGATA